>CAMBXE010000031.1 GCA_945871805.1 Rhizobium sp. Q54
GTCATTGCGAGCGTAGCGCGGCAATCCACTACTCACGAGACACAAACTAAATTAGTCAAAAATGTTCATTTACCGCATCCTTTCCGTCCTACTTTTCCCCTTCCTCGAGCTTTATCTTTTTTACCGCGTTTACAAAAAGAAAGAGGACAAAAAACGTCTGCGCGAACGCTTTGGCAAGGCTACGCAACCCAGGCCCGAAGGCGAGGTAATCTGGCTTCACGCCGTTAGTGTTGGCGAGACAAATTCGGCTTTAATTCTTGTCGACGAGCTACTCAAAAAATTTCCGCAAACTGCAATTTTATTCACCACCACAACCCTCACTTCCGCCACAACTATCGCGGCAAAATTACCCGAATTTAACAACAGAGTAATTCATCAATTTTTGCCAATCGATTCACTGCTTTCTGTTCGAGATTTTATTAATTTCTGGCAACCAAGCACGGCAATTTTTGTTGAATCAGAAATCTGGCCGAACCTTATCTGCGAAGCCCGTGCGATTGGCACAAAAGTTTTTTTGGTTAATGCAAGAATGTCCGAAAAATCAGCAAAAAGATGGTCACTCGCTCACTTACTTGGTTTCAAAATTTTCGACAATTTCGACGCAATTTTTGCCCAAAGCGAAGAAGATCAAAAACGCCTTTCCGCCCTTACCAAAAATGAAATTTTATTTTACGGAAATTTAAAATCGCAGGCACGTGATTTGAGTTTTAATTCCGACGAATTGGAAAAATTAAAAGCGCAAATCGGCACGAGAAAATTCTGGCTTGCCGCCAGCACCCACAAGGGAGAAGAAGAGTTGGTAATTCAGACGCATTGCGAGTTAAAAAAATATTTTCCCGACCTTTTAACGATTCTAATTCCCCGCCACCCCAATCGCGCTGAAGAAATAAAATTACTTCTTACTGGAATAAATTTTATCCAACGCAGCAAAAATAAAATCATCGAGAGCCCTACAGAAATCTACCTCGCTGACTCTCTCGGCGAGCTTGGAACTTTTTACCGCCTCGCTGATTTTACCTTCCTTGGCGGCTCATTACTTTCAATCGGCGGCCACAATCCCTTCGAACCAATTAAGCTCGGATGCGCCGTAATCAGCGGCCCGCATACTTTCAACTTCAGGGAAATTTACGAAAATCTACGCAAAGAAAATGCCTGCGTGATTGTTGAATCAGCAGAAGAATTAACGAAAAAAGTTGGAGAATTTTTAAGCGACACATCTCGCAGCAAAGCCTTGTCCGACAAAGCCTCAAACCTAGTCACAACTTCCGAAAATATTGCCGAAAAAATCATTAATAAATTTTCGTAAATGACTTCGCACCGCCTCTAAACAGGTGAATAAATCTTTCGCTGGTTGAGCGAAGTCGAAACCAAGAAAGCTCGGCCCAAAAAAATTACTGCGATCTAATTCATTTTCAAAAATATGGAACCTGCTCACGAAATCAAAATACGAGATCTTCTTGGCGATGCCCCTGCTCATAAATACAAAGCTACATGGCTTGGAAAAGAAGCTGAATTAGACGGGATAGCAGAGAAGAAAATTGCCGAAGCAAAGAAGGTATTTTTTGGAAAGATGAGGCTGGGAATTTCTGCATTAGAAAAACCCGAGCTAGCTGACAAAGCGATAAAAATTTACAAAAATGCTGCAGCTGATGAATTTGATACAACGGCCCAAATAAAAGACCTTAAGGTCAAGAAAAATCCCGCAGTTAATCCAGGAAAAATAGAATGGGCGGAAGAGGGCTCGGATAAGGAGATGGTGTTTCAGGTAAATTTTGCTAGTCAGGAATACGGCGGAGGAACTTTCAGAAAGGGGTTTGTTCAAGAAGAAATAAAAAATGTTTTATCTACTACGTCATCAATTCTTACGGCGAATAAAACCTCTCTAGGTCTTGCGCCAAGAGACGCGAGAGACAAAGAAAAACCAACTCCAGTAGTTATTGTTGGTCAAATTAAAGATTTTACTGGCACAGATTCTCTTCCTTACGGCTGGAAAGAAGATCAATGGAAAAAGTCTTCTGATTTGATGATAAAATCTTCTGCTCCAACCGCCTTTAATGAATTGGCTATTGCTGCAAATAATCTAGGCAAAAGCTACGGATCAGACAACGAACAAAGCGTAAAATCTTTATTTAACAACGCGCTTGCTGGGTTTAAATTGGCAAAAGAAGTTGCAGATGAGGAAGGCAAAAGCTGTAAAATTAAAACCGGATTGTTTGGCGCTGGCGCCTTTCACAATTCTCCAGAATTTTCAATCGCGATGCAATATTTGGCGGCAAGAATTGCCGATGTTGAAATAGAATTTTGCGGAATAGCGCTGGATAAAAAACCTTACATTGAAGCTATTTTTAGCCGCGTTGACGAGATGATTGGTTCAAAAATGAGCTTGGATGATGTCGTTACAAAAGAGTTGTTAGGGAAATGGAAGGGCAATGTAGATGATCGTTCGGGATGGAGAACCGACAAAAATATTCCTCCCTTAAAGAAAAAGAAAACAGTGAGCTGGAAGGAGGACCCTGAAAATGCTAGCTTGAGGGAGAAAGTCGACGGAGGTACTCCTCCTCCTTCCTTAAAACTAAATGCTGACCCTGTCAAAGAGACTGCTGGGCCGATTGATTCAGGAGCTGGTCTGGGCGGAAAAATTCCAATTACTAAAAAAGTAGAAAGCCCGATCACAAAAAAAACCTCCGAAGGTACCGGTCGCGTCCTTGTCGAAAGTGAAGAGGTCGCAGATCCAAAGACAACCTTAGAATCACTCCCCGTCCCTGCTTCTGTCACCCTCTCCACCTTACCTGGCAAGACAACCGATTCAGAAAAGAGTCCGGATAAGACTTCAATTCTGAAAAAAGACGAATACTCGATCGCAAAAGAAACCCCCAAAGGTCCCAGTCGCACCCCTGTCAAAAGCAAAGATCGATGGAAAATTTCTTATCCCAGATTCTACAAAGACGAAAATGGCAAAAAAGGTGAAGCTGGCAAATCTTGGAGTAGCGCAAAAAATAATTTCTTCGAGGGGTTCTTCGCCATCCTTCCATTGCCTTTTGGAAGGGGGGCAAAAGATGACGAGGGGAATACGTTAAATTGGCCATTAGGACTTATTAACAAGATGCTGATGGCAACTATAGATCTCGCCCTTGCTGTCGCTTGGGGCGCGATTGAATACGTCATTCCCCTCGTTATTAACACGCTGACTTGGCCATTAAGAAAGATGGGCAACGCGATTGCCGATGAGATAAAACCCCAGGAAATCTTGACGACAAAAGAGGTAGTGAAAAAAGAGGTGGTGAAAAAAAAAGAGGAGGAGAACAGTGACGCTAGACTTCCCGAGAACGACAATGAAAAAAATCGGGTTGGTCCATCATCCTCGCCATCAAGCGGATCCGCCACTCGGTTGTTGTTGTCGCCAGGGCGATCGAAGTAGCGGCAATGAAAAGAGATCAGATTTAATTTTAAGCAACGCATGCCTGACGAAAACGAACAAACTGGAAATAATCCACAGCCTGAAAATGCGGAGGTGACAAGGCCGCAATCAACGCAACCCTCCCCGCAAAAAAAACGTCAACCGCAGCTCACGTCATCTTTACTCGCCTCCTCTTCGTCGAGCAGATCACTGACAGAGCCCGAGACTCAAGCTAAGAAAAAACCTGTCGCGGCTTTGTACAGTCAATGGCAACGCGCTGTGAAAAATTCTGCGAAGGAAACTCCGAGTTCGATTATCTCTGAAATAGAAGCGAAAGCTGTGGTGACGCCGAAGGCGCAGTTAGCTCAGATCGATCACTAGAAGCATTCAGAATTTCGCTAAGTCGCGTCAGGCAAGGTTGATTTGCGAGAGCTGAAGTAACTGTCGCACCAATCAGTTCCTTAATTCACACCTCGTCCCTGTAAAAGTTCAGCAACTCGATTCCGAATAAATCTCAACCTCAACCCGCAATCATCCCCCAACGCCCCTCTCTTTCTGCCTCCTCGACTCTTCGCTTTTCTTTCGTCGCCACGATCTTCTTGCCTGTCGCCCTCCTGTATTTCGCCCCCCTCGCTTGTCTGTCACACCGCCCGCTTGGTATTTCGCCTCCCCCTCGCTTGTTTGTCACGCCGCCCGCTTGTCTGTCACCCCGGCGCATGCCGGGGTCCATGCTGGAGTGAATAATTTTCGGTTTTTTATTTTTTACAAAATACCGGTGACGAGATGGACCCCGGCATGCGCCGGGGTGACAGACAAGCGGGTGGCGTGACAGACAAGAGAGGGGGGATGAAATACAAGCGGGTGGCACGACAGACAAGGAGTCGGGGCCAAATACAAGAGGGTGGCGTGACAGACAAGAGGCCGGAGTAACAGGACAAGAGGGCGGGCGACAGGCAAGGGGATTGTGGCGACGAAAGAAAAGCGAAGGGTCGGGGCGACAGAAATAGCAGACCTACTCCCCCTTCACCAAAATTTTCCCCTGCGCGGTTTTCTGGTGGAAGTCACCGAAAAACTTGTACTCGCCTGATTTTAGAGGCCCAACAACAATCGTAACTTTTTTTCCGGCACCAACAAGCTTCTCTTTTTTCAAATCAAGACTCTCGAATTCTTCCAAAATTTTGTCGGTATTTTCGACGATTAATTTAAATTCCTGATTCGCCGGAACGGTGATTTCTGCCGGCTCAAATTTGTGATCTTTAATCTGCACCAAAAATTCTTTGCTTTCCGCTAATGCTTGCGAAGCGCTGAAAATGAAGGCCAAAGAAATTATTGCGGTAAAAAGTTTTTTCATTTTTTTTATTTTAACCCAGATCCGTAATTAGAATTGCGCCATTATCTCTACTGACCCTTAATTCTAATGACGGATCTGGGTTTAATTTTTTTTAAAAAATTTCGCCAAATCGCGGACGTGACCTATAAAATGAAATTCCAATTCTGGCAAAGATTTTTTTAACGCGGCGAAATTTTTATTTTTTTCGTTAGCCTTCGGAATCAGGCAGTTCTTGAAGCCGAGCTTGGCCGCTTCTTTTAATCTTCCTTCTAAATTACTCACCATTCTCACTTCGCCGCTAAGTCCGATTTCGCCAATTGCGATTGTTTGCGAAGGTAGCGCAATGTCGCGCGCCGCGGAAATTAAGGCACAGGCACAGGCTAAATCTGCTGCGGTTTCTTCGATTTTTAATCCGCCGACAATGTTCAAATAAACTTCCTTGTCGAAAAGATTAAGACCGAAACGAGCGCTCAAAACCGCAATCACCATTGCCAGACGATTGACGTCCCAACCAACTACAGCGCGTCTTGGCGTTGGCATAAAACTTGGCGAAACTAGCGCTTGGATTTCAACTAAAATTGGTCGCGTTCCTTCAACTCCGGCAAAAACAATCGAGCCAGAAGTTTCGCGGTCGTAAGAAGTTAAAAATAATTCACTCGGATTCGTTACTTCAGAAAGCCCGATTTCATTCATTTCAAAAACACCAATTTCATTGGCCGCACCGAAACGATTTTTAATCGAGCGCAAGATGCGGAAGTGCAAATCTTTCTCGCCTTCAAAGTATAAAACCGTGTCGACCATGTGTTCCAAAACTTTCGGCCCGGCGATTTGTCCGTCTTTGGTAACGTGGGAAACAATGAGTAAAGTAATATTGTTTTTCTTCGCAAAAATCGTCAGTTCACCAGCTGCAGCTCGAACCTGAGAAACCGTGCCTGGCGCGGATGAAAGCTCTTCTAAAAACATCGTTTGAATCGAATCAACAATTACAATTGTTGGCAATTTTTTGCCGTCGATTGAATTAATAATTTCCGAAACATTTGTTGTGGCAGCGAGCTGAATTGAATCTTCTTTCACTCCCGTGCGATTCGCGCGCAGACGAATTTGATCGACCGATTCTTCGCCAGAAATGTAAATCACCTGATTTTTTCCCTGCTCGTTCCCCCGAGCCAAACTCTCTGCCGTTTGCAAAAGCAAAGTCGATTTTCCAATCCCCGGGTCGCCACCAATCAACACCACCGAACCTTGCACCAAGCCACCTCCAAGCACGCGATCAAGCTCGCCAATATTAGTTTTAATTCGCGGAAAATGTTGCGCTTCGCCAGTGAGCTGCACGAGTTCAATCTTCTTCCCCGATCTTCCTCCACTAGATTTTTTTCCTGATTTTGTGTCGTCCGAAATTCGCGTAAAATGCGACGCGCCACCTTCTTCAAACTCTTCCAGCAAACTATTCCACGCCCCACAATCTGGACATTTTCCCGCCCATTTAAAATGCACAGAACCGCAAGATTGGCAGGAGTAAGCTGTTTTTTTAGATTTCATTTTGAGAGTGCATTAAATTGTCACCTCGTCGAATGACGGGGTCCACCTAGTCGCGATTGAGGAGTTTAAGTTTACAAAATACTTGTGACAAAATGGACCGCGTCATTCGACGGGGTGACAAGTAATTACTGACTAAAAACATGCTAACCAAACTTAAAAAATTTTTAAAAGACCAAAACCTCGACTACTTTTTTCTGCCAAATTCAGACGAATTTTTTTCGGAATATTTGCCAGAAAGCGAGAAGCGAGTTCAGGCCATTACTGGCTTCACTGGCTCGAATGCAACAGTGATTTTTGGGCAGAAAAAATCCTACTTCTTCACTGACGGGCGCTACAGTTTGCAAGCAAAAAACCAGCTTGATTCTAATGAGTTTGAGATTTTTAACTTTGCGGAAAAAAATCCTCTGACCTTCATTCCCAAGGGATCGCGAGTTGCGTTTGATCCAAAATTAGTGAATGTAAATTTCGTCAGATCTTGCGTGAAAGCAGGTTTAGAAACCACTCTTCTTAATCACGAAACTTTTTCACTAGTTGAGCCGAGTCAAAACCAAGAAAAAAATATTTTCTCTCTTCCAACAAAACTCACTGGCGTCGATTCTTTAACCAAGCGCGCCCAGATTCTGCAAGGCTTCGAGGGTGACGCAATTCTAATTACTAAGCCCGAAAATATTTGCTGGCTTCTCAATATTCGCGCTGCCGACGTTGAATTCACGCCACTGCTTCTTGCTTACGCGATTCTCTTCAAAAATGGCGAAGTCGACCTCTTCGTAAATGAACAAAAAAATCTCGAATTAGAAAAAGTAAATTGCGTCGCGCCGAGTTGTTTTGATTTGCGTCTCGCTGTTTTGAGCAAGAAAATTAAGAAAATTCAAATCGACGAGAGCACTACTAATTACTGGCTTTACGACTTGTTGCAAAAAAATGATTTCGAACTCACTCACAAAATTGATTCGATTGAATTAGCGAAATCACAAAAAAATTCTGCGGAAATTTTTGGCGCGATTAAGTCGCACGAAATTGACGGATTAGCGGTAACAAAATTTTTGTTCTGGCTCTCAAAACAAAATCAAACTGGCGAGGAAACTGACGAGATTTCTGCAGCAAAGAAACTCCTCGAATTGAGAAAAGAATCTCCGCACTTCTTCTACGAAAGTTTTTCTGCAATCTCTGGCTTCGCCAGCAACGGCGCGGTAATTCACTACCATTCGACAGTGGAGACAAATAAAAATTTTAGTAGCTCAGCTTGTCAGCCCACATCCTTGGATTGTGACCCCTTACTCTCAAATTGTCACCCCGCGCCCTTGGATTGTGACCCCGCGCCCTTGGATTGTGACCCCGCGCCCTTGGATTGTCACCCCGCGCCCTCGAATTGTCACCCCGCACCCTTGGATTGTCACCCCGCACCCTTGGATTGTCACCCCGCACTTGTTGCGGGGCCCACCTCGTTACGAGAGCCTTCCTCACAATGGACCCCGCAACAAGTGCGGGGTGACAATTTGGGGATGCCGAGTGACTACTTGAAAATGCGGGATGGCGACTTAAGGATGCCGAGTGACGACTTGAGGATGCGGGGTGACAATTTGGGGATGCGGGATGGCGACTTAAGGATGCCGAGTGACAATTTGAGAATGTCGAGTGACGACTTGAGGATGCGGAGTGACGACTTGAGGATGCGGAGTGACGACTTGAGGATGTCGAGTGACGACTTGAGGATGCGAGGCGACGATTCGAGGGCTTGGGGCGACAGTGCGGAGGCGCGTGGAGAGCTCTATTTAATCGATTCTGGTGGGCAATATTTAGGCGAAGATTTTTGTGGCACTACGGACATTACTCGCACGATTTCAATCGGCGTTCCCACCGAAGAAATGCGCGAAAATTTCACCCGCGTTTTGAAAGGACACATTGCTCTTGCGCGAATTAAATTTCCGCGAGGAACTTCTGGCGCGCAGCTCGACATCCTAGCTCGCGAACATTTGTGGAATGCAGGATTAGATTACCAACACGGCACCGGTCACGGCGTTGGAAGCTTTCTTTCCGTTCACGAAGGGCCGTGCCAAATCAGCAAGCGCGGGCACCAAGAACTTCTGCCGGGGATGATTTTGTCGAATGAACCAGGATTTTACAAAGAAGGTGAATACGGAATTCGTATTGAAAATTTGATGCTCGTTGAAGAGTCGGAAGAAAAAAATTTCCTTCAATTTCGTACTTTAACTTTAGCGCCTCTCGATCCCAATTTAATCGTTTTTCGAATGATGACGCGGCCAGAAAAAAAATGGCTTCACGCTTACCACCAAGAAATTTTAGAAAAATTTTTAGAAAAATTGGAAAAAGAAAATCTGATTTGGCTGAAAGAAATTTGTAAAAAATTCGAAGTTTAGCCTCGAGGCTAAACTTCTAATCAAACCACTGCGAACCCTTTAAACTCTAAGCTTTAGACCAGATGCAAATTACACCAGAAAATTACAAAAAACTTCTCAAAAAAATTCAGAAAAAAATCGTACAAACGAAGCAAAATATTGTACGAAATGTTAACCGCGAAAAAGTGGTAATGAGTTGGGAAATCGGCAAAGAAATTGAAACGCATCTGAAAGAAAATAAAGATTCCAAGCGCGGAGATCAGCTTTTTAAACAGCTCGCCAAAGACACTTCGCTTGAAATAAGTGCGCTCTACAAAATGCACAGCTTCTACAAAACCTACCCAAAATTACCCGACGAAAAAAAAGCGCTAAGCTGGAGTCACTACCGAAATTTAATCGCGGTGAAAGACGCACAAACCCGCGCCCAGCTTGAAGGTTTGGTGGTTGAGAAAAATCTTGCTACAAACAAATTACAACGCGCGATTGGCGAAACGAAAAAAACGGAGAAGAAAAATTCAACGAAAAAATTACTGACAAAACTTCGCGTCACGCGTGGCAAACCCTTCACTTACCAACTTACAAAAGAAGGCGAAGCAGATCTGGGCTTTAATATTCTTCTCGCCTCGCCTTCTGTAATTCAAAACGCACTGAAAGATTTTGCGAATAAAACCCCCGAGATCCTTCGCTTCACTCAGAACGACAAGTCTAGTTACACCTACAAAGCAGAGCTAGAGCGCGTCGTCGACGGCGACACCATTCACGTCAAACTCGATTTGGGATTTGGAATTAAGCACCGGGAAATTTTGAGACTCGCGAAAATTAATGCGGCAGAGGCGGAAACTTCTGACGGAAAAAAAGCCACAGCGGCGCTGAAAAAAATTCTAAAAGACGCTCCGTTTCTAATCGTCAAAACCAACAAAACTGACATTTACGGGCGCTACATTGCCGACGTTTTTTTTGGGAAAGGAAGTGCGAAGGAAGTGGCGGAGAGCGGGGAATATTTGAATCAGCTTTTACTCGACCGCGGGCTTGTAGAGCTTTATTAATCCTCCCGGATCCTTGCCTTCGCGGGGATGAAAAAAGAAAGATTGCGAGAAAATAAAAACGCCCGACGGCCTTACTGCGACCGGCGAAAAAACTAAATCGGGATAAAAATCATTACGCGCAGCCCGCCCAAATGCGAGTCGGAAAGCTTGATTCTGCCCCCTTGCGAGGTTACGGCATCCATTGCGATTGCAAGGCCCAAGCCTGAACCGCTAGAAGAAATACTGGAAGAAGTGCCGGAAGAAATTTGTTGGTCTAAATTGCGCGAATTGTCGAGTCGGTAAAAAGGTTTAAAAACATTGTCGCGCTCAGCTGCGGGAATCCCCGGTCCGTCGTCGTCAATCATTAAAATCAAATGAGTTTTTGAAACGCGGGCGGCGAGTTCGACATTTTTTCCGTAGTTGAAAGCATTGTCGATTAAGTTTTTCAACCCGCGTTTTAGGGCTAATTTTTTCAGCGAAATTTCGAGCTTGTCAGAGAGAAGAATTTCGCCGCCAATGTTGCGATTCATCTTGGCGTAGTAGTCGATTAAATCTTCCTGCAGAAATTTTCCGATCTTCATTAATTTCATTTTTTCGCGGTCGTCGCCGCGCACAAAATCCAAATATTCGCCGACTAATTTTTCCATGTCGGAGACATCTTTTTTTAAATCATTAATTTCTTCAGAGGGCGGCATCATCTCAAGCTGTAGCTTCATCCGGGTAAGCGGAGTTCGTAAATCGTGCGAAACTGCCGAAAGCATTTCGGTGCGTTGCGCGATTTGACGCATTACGCGCTCCTTCATTTTAATGAAAGAAATTGTCAGCGAGCGCACTTCTTCAGAACCGGACGGCTTCAAGTCTGGCGCGTCTTGCCCGCGGCCAAATTTTTCTGCGGCGTCGTTTAAAACACGGATTGAGCGGATCTGATTGCGGAAGAAAATAATCGAAATCCACGAGGTAATTACGACGCTTAAAATCATCCAAAAAGTGAAGACGTAAGCGCTCGAACTGGTGATTTTTTTAATCGGCACGTCGAAAGAAATAATGCCGCTTAGACCTTGCACGCGCACGACGATTAAACTTTGATCCTCAGGGTTGGTGTAGATTTCGTAAGGCGTGAGCTTGTGCTCTTCGAGCTCAGATTTTAGGCGATTGTAAGGGTCGATCAGCGGATCAACTAATTGGTAAATCTGACTTTTTTTCCAGGCAGAATCGGCGATTTTATTTTTCTTCAGGCGACGACTCGCTTCGAGTGAAAAAGAAATTCCCGTGTCTTTTGAAAGCTCGCGCAGCAATTTTTCGTAACCGGGTTTGTTGTAAGATTTTTTAATGAAAACCATTTCCGCAACCACGCTTCGCGCCATGTGCTTACTGATTACGTCGAGATGCGTGTAGTAAAAAACGTAAATCGAAACCAACTGCACGATTAAAGCTGAAAGCGTAATGATTAGCAAAAATCTGCCGTAGAGCGAACGTGGAATAAATTTTTTGATCCTTTGCATTTCGTGAATTTATTTTTACTTTGCACTCTCCTTCTAAACCCAAGTAATTCAAGCGATGAGCAGCAAGATCTCAGCAAAAAATGTCAATTTGTTTTACGGCCAAAAACAAGCGCTATTTGACATTAATCTCGATTTCAAAGAGCGCGAAGTTACTGCGTTAATTGGTCCATCCGGCTGCGGAAAATCTTCTTTTTTGCGCTGCATTAATCGAATGAATGACACAATTTCTAACTGCAAAATTGACGGCGAAATTACTTTAGACGGACAAAATATTTACCGTGAAGATTTAGATTTAACACTTCTTCGTGCGCACGTTGGAATGGTTTTTCAAAAGCCGAATCCTTTTCTTAAATCAATTTACGAAAATGTTGCTTACGGCCCAAGAATTCACGGGCTTTTCAAAAATAAATCTGAACTCAACGAGATTGTCGAAAAAAGTCTAACGCGCGCCGGCCTGTGGAAAGAAGTAAAAGACCGCTTGAATGAACAAGGCACCAGTCTTTCCGGCGGACAGCAGCAGCGCCTCTGTATTGCGCGAACAATCGCGATTGAACCGGAAGTTATTTTAATGGATGAGCCTTGTTCGGCACTTGATCCAATCGCCACTGCAAAAATTGAAGAGTTAATCGACGAGCTCAAAGAAAATTTCACGATCATTATTGTTACTCACTCGATGCAGCAAGCCGCCCGCATCTCTGGCAGAACCGCTTTCTTCAACATGGGAAAGATTGTTGAGTTTGACACCACTGACAAAATTTTTACCAACCCGAGTAATCAGCAAACGCAGGATTACATCACAGGGAGATTTGGTTAATGCTCGGATTTTCTTTCGCAGAATTAATCGTCGTTTTTTTAGTAGTTTTAATTTTCGTGCGTCCCGCCGATTTGCCTGAAATCGCGCATTTTTTTGGCAAGATGTTCTACCGCGCCAAGCATTGGTATTACCACCTCAAAGCCTCAATAAAAGAAATGGAAAAAGAATTTGGCGTAGATGATTTGCGCCACGAATTAAATCGCGGAATCGCTGAAGAAAAAGCGAAGCTAGAAGATGATTTAACGGTGATTGTAGACATTCACGGCAATGAACATCGGGTGCCGAATGTGAGCGGGTTGAGATCCGATTTGAGTAAAGAAGAGCTGGAAGAGGAAGTGAAAAAAGAGAACGAAAAAAATAAAAAATCCTAACCCCATCCGCCGGTTGAGCGAAGTCGAAACCTCTCGAATAAGACTTCATCGGTCTCGACGCATTGTGAAAAGCGGGCGCGCTTACTTCAACCCAGATCCGTCATTAAAATCACGCCATTATCTCTACTAAGCCTTAATTCTACTAGCCTCGTTCTGCGCTCCGCTCCGTCAGCCTATGCATGCTAGGCTTTCCGGTGCGGTGCTCGCCCGAGGCTAGTAGAATTAAGGCTTAGCGAGATACTGTCACAATTTTAATGACGGATCTGGGTTCAAAACTTTCTCAGAGATGAATTTCGCAATCATTTCGTTTGCTAATACATTTGGATGGCCGTCATCGAGGAAATATTTTTCTTTTTTGGAACCATCTAGATCCTTAATAATTTCCGAAACGAGGAAATATTTAATACCGATTTGATCAAACCTGGTCTTGATGTAATCCACTTCTTCTTTGTCGGAATTGTCCCAAATAATTGTGTAGAATTTTGCGCCGTAATTTTTGGACAGAATATTCGCTGATTTTTCCACTACCTTAACGAGCAGCTCGGAATCTTTTTCATCTGTACTCATCTTGTAGCCCTTCAGCCTTACCGCCAAACTTGTTTTGCTGCGCAGGTGATTAACAAGAGCAGATCTCGATCTTCCTAAGTCGTGCAAGTATTTTACCAAGACCTTATCTGCGAAGGACATTGGGTGAGTTTTTTTGTAATATTCCTTGAAGTTGCCAGTGTATTGAGCTTCTTCATCGCGTAACTCGTATCTAGGGAAAGCAAGGCCCCAATGCATTGTGGTGTAGTATCCAGAAGTTCTTTTTACGTGATCAGGAATCATCTCGTAAAAAACATATTTAATCTGCGTTTTACCAACAGCTTCATCGACAAATTTTCTGTCTTCTAGCAAGGAGAGCATCTGCTGGGTTCCGTATCCGTGAAAAGCAAAATTGCGTCCTGTGTATTTTCCACCCGCATCCTTAATGAGTTGAAAAGGAAAGGTTTCACTGTCATTCAAGCCTTCGCCAAAAGCGAAAGAGCAACCAAAAAATAAAATGGATTTATCAGCCAAAGAAGAGGATTCATTGTCAGAAGTAACTCTGAGGCTGTATTGATCAAAACCGTACGTCACATCAGACTTTAACTCGTCGCCGTAATATTTTTTTACGTTAACCTTAGAGTTTGGTTAAAAAAATTTAGTTCCGATTTTTTCGTAATCTTTCCAGGAGTCGCGCGGGTAGCCACCGACCTCTCTCGTCTCAACAGCGTTTTGTGTTTTATTGTAAATAACAAAAGAAGCCTCGGCCAACAAAACTATAAAAAAAGTAAGCGCGACATTAACCGCGACAACTTTCATTTTTTCACTCTTGGTAAATTTGAATAGAGCCAGAGACAAAACTATCCAGATCAAGGAGTGGTGCCACAATATCACCGAGGACAACAAGAAAATCTCGATTAAGAAAACAATCGAGAACGCCGCCAGATAAAAAGCCATTGGAGCAAAAATTATTTTTCGACTTTTTCCACTTGCGTAACTTCCAATTCCACCGAAGTAGCGCGACCAAAAATCAACACGGAAATTTTCACTTTTTGTTTTTCTACGTCGAAATCTTCGACCACGCCAGTAAAGGACTCGAAAGGTCCGTCGGTAACTGTAAGAGTTTCGCCAATTTCAAAGGCGACGTGTTTTTGATCAATATTTTGTTCAGAAGAAAGCTTCAGAATTTCTTCCATCTTTAGTGCAGCAACTGGTTGTGGAGTATTTTTTCCACCGAGGAATCCCATTACTTTCGGGATCGAATTAATTAAGCCGTAAGCCTCTCCTGCAAGATTGGCATTAATGAATACGTAGCCCGGGAAAAGCTTCTGCAGCTCTTGTACTTTTTGGCCTTTTTTAATTTTTATTATTGGCTTTGTTGGCACCAAAACTTCAGCAATATTCTTGCCGAGATTTCCTCGCAAAATCATTGATTTAATGTCGGAAGCCACTTTGTTTTCTTGGCCGGCAACTACGTTAAGAATGTACCACTTAGTTTCTGTCTGTTCCATTGGGAGTAGGTTTTGATTACAATCCAAAAATTAATCGGATGATTTTTGAAATAAGGAAATCCGCGAATAAAATCGTCAAAGCGACGACAGTAATCATTACGAGAATTGTGACGGTAGTAATGTAAGTTTCGCGCTTTGACGGGAATTGAAGTTTCTTAGTTTCTTCAAAAGCCGCACGGAAAAATTTTAATGCGTTGGCTAGGGTTTTATTCATTTTTTATTTTTTTAGTTCTGGATACCCGCCTTCGCGGGGATGGCGGGTGGGAAAAAATTATTCGAAATTTCGCTGCGGCGGAGTGGCTGACTCTGTTGTTCAGGCACCGCCCCGCAGCGTACTTCAGTACGTGAGGAGCAGCACACAGAAGAACAGAGCTAGACGCCCACCGCAGTAGAAATTGCGGATAATTTTTGGCAGGGGCGAGAGGAATCGAACCCCCAACCAACGGTTTTGGAGACCGCTACTCTACCAGTTGAGCTACGCCCCTATATTTTATTTTTTTTCGTTTTTCACAAAACCTGCTTCGAAACAAACTGGATCAGTTGATCCGTTATTTTCTGCGTTGGCTCTGCAATAAACTAAACCCAATTCAGAATCTCGAAACCAGCCGTCTTTTTGCTCAGTGAGGAATTTATCCTGAGAAGCGCAAGAGTTGAGAATCGAGAGAAGCGAAATTGAGAGAATTATTTTTAGGTTTTTCATTGTGACTAGATGGACCCCGCAACAAGTGCGGGGTGACAAGCTAGGAGCACTTGCTCTAAACTGTCACCCCGCACTTGTTGCGGGGTCCATAAATTATTTCAAAATCTTAGAAACCACACCCGCACCCACGGTCCTTCCACCTTCGCGGATGGCAAACCTGAGTCCTTCTTCCATGGCAATTGGAGCGATAAGTTCAACCGTTAGGCGCACGTTATCTCCTGGCATTACCATTTCAGTGCCTTCTTTAAGAGTTACTGAACCAGTAACGTCTGTTGTTCT
>CAMBXE010000032.1 GCA_945871805.1 Rhizobium sp. Q54
CGTAGGCGGATCGACAACCAAAGCCTGCCTAAAGGCATCCATGTCTCTAATTAGAGATTTTAGGTCGGACATGAGTTACCAAGCTATTTCGGATGATAAACTTCGAGCAGATGCTGAAGTTCTCTCTGGGTTGTCTTCGGGTACTGCAGGCGAAAAAGATCAGAAAGGTAAGAGGCCGCGATCAGAAGAGGGCCAAGAATCAAGTGCAGAAACAGCTGCTGTTTCGCGACTAAGTAGCACGACGCCAGCAACTATGACAATGCCTAAAAAAACAAAAGATGACCAGAGCCAGTCGAGACTCAAATCGCCTGGGGCAGGCGGTAAAAGCGAGAAAAAATAATGAAACAAGCCGCTCTTCAATCCGCCAAAGACAATAGTGCAGTTAGCGATACCGTAGAAATGATTCTCGAAGCTCATTTTGAGCGATTTACCAAACCCCATGTTGATGCCTTAATATCTGCTTGGAGTAAAAATGAGGGTGGCCTTAAAAATGCAATCTTGTTTTTTTACCGAGCAGCCAATGATTCCAAAGTAGAATTTTCTACTTTTTTAACGGATGAGTTCGAAGGAAGTTACGAAGACTTAGAAGATGAGGGTTTGAAAGAATCTTACAGAGTTCTCGATATAATCTCTGATCATTGTGCTGGAAATTTAAAAGAAGTCTCAGACCCAATTTTGGGTCAATGTCGAGCTATAAGTTCGTTATCAGAAACAACACTCGAGGCTCCAATTGGTAGATATTTTAAAGCTGAACTCAGCGGGTACTTGAGAGAGCAATTTCCTTCTATTTATGAAGAGATAGAAAATGAGCTTTCTTGTGCAAGGGAAGGCGCGGCAGCAAATGACCCCATACCCTCATCATCAGTGTTTTTATCGGGAGCATCCAGGTTGAAAGGCGCAACCAAGGAAGTTACTGAAGATGGAATAGCCGTTAGCACTGAAGAAAAGGGAAGAAGTTAGGTGATTATAAAATCATCTTCTAGTGACCGATCTGGAATAAAATCATTCTCTGGAATGAGCGAATAATTCGCGAGCAATTCGGAAATCAAGTATCTCATGAAAAATAATCATCGTAGCGCCGTAACTGATTTGTGCGAAGCGTTGTTATTGCTTAAGACGAAAGATGAAGTGGGTAGTTTTCTAAAAGATTTATGCACACCTCAAGAAATTGAGGCACTCGCTGAAAGGTGGCGAGTGTGCAGATTATTAGAGAAGGGAGATTTGTCCTACAGAGATATTCATAAAATATCTGGCGCGAGCCTTACTACTATTGGCAGAGTTGCGAGGTTTTTAAAAGACGAGCCACATAATGGTTATCGCAAAATGCTGAAGAAGATTAAGGGCTTATAAGGCTCTCACGATTTGCGCATGAAAAACTTTTATTTCCTCTGTCGCACGCTGTTCTTAGATATTGACTGCAATTATTTGTACTACTAAACTAGTACAGTAGATCACTAATTTCACAAAAAACGGAGAATTAAAATGAGACAAAAATTGCGTATGGCAGTGCAGCGATCGGGGAGATTGGCGGAAGGTAGCTTGGCCTTGCTTCAAAAATGCGGCATCAAAATCTCGGCGACTAAACATCAGTTACTTACTCAGGATGAAGAGTTTGGAATCGATTTTATTTTTGCGCGAGACGATGATATTCCAGGTTTGGTTGCAAACGGAATATGTGATATCGGTATCATTGGTCAAAATTTACTTTCTGAGCAATCGGCCAATCTAAACTCCTCGGAAAAAAATAATGTGCCGGAAATTATCATGTCGCTTGGCTTTTCCAAGTGTCGATTAAGCCTTGGTGTGCCTAAGGATAAGGCGTATAAGTCACTTCAAGATCTAAGTGGAAAAATCATCGCCACATCCTATCCAAATAGTCTGCGCAGCTTTCTTGCCAAACATCAAATCAATGCGCAAATAGTTGAAATGCATGGTTCTGTTGAGTTGGCGCCACAAATTGGCGTGGCAGATTTGATCTGTGATTTGGTGTCGAGTGGAGCAACCATGAGCGAGAATGGGTTGCAAGAATTTATGCAGGTGGAAGCGAGTGAAGCAGTTCTTATTCGTAAACTTAGCGCTTTAGATGAGCAGCAACAAATCCTTTTTGATCGCTTAATACTCAGGATCAACGGCGTATTAAATGCGAATCGCAACAAATACATTATGATGCATATCGATCGCGCCAAACTACCACAATTGGCGCAAATTTTGCCAGGTAGTGAATCGCCAACAATTTTAGAGTTGAGAGGAGATGCAAAAAAAGTTGCGGTGCACGTAGTTAGTCCCGAAGAAGTTTTTTGGAGTACGATTGAAAATCTCAAAGAGCTTGGCGCGAGCTCAATTTTAGTGCTGCCGATAGAAAAAATGATTTTCTAATTCATGCAAATTTTAACTTGGAGTGCTGCTACGAAGGAAGAGAAAGCTTTGGCGCTTAATCGCGGCAACAGTGAATCGCAAGAGAAGCTAACTAGTAATGTTAGCAACATCATCGCGAGAGTTCGTAGAGATGGCGATGCGGCCATTTCCTACTACACTGAGCTATTCGATGGAGTTAAATTAATGCCAAAAAATAGTGAAGATGAACTGAGTAATGATGTTAAGAATGCGATCGAAACTGCTTATAAAAACATCCGTGATTTTCATGAATTGCAGTTACCAAAAACCCTTCGTCTAAATAAAAATGGGATAGATGCGTGGAAGGAATATAAGGCAATTGAACGTGTCGGTCTTTATATTCCGGGTGGCACCGCGCCTTTGGTATCAACGCTTCTCATGTTGGCGATTCCGGCGGTAATTGCTGAATGTCGAGAAATAATCGTTGTTACGCCGCCAAATAAAAATGGCGAAATCAATCCGGCAATTATTTATGCGGCGAAGCTTTGTGGCATTAACAAAATATTTGCAGTAGGCGGTGCGCAAGCAATTGCCGCGCTTGCTTATGGCACAGAAACTATTCCCAAAGTAATAAAAATTTTTGGTCCGGGAAATAAATATGTTACCGAAGCAAAACTTCAGGTTGCGCAAGATCCGTGCGGCGCGGCGCTGGATATGCCGGCTGGGCCTTCTGAGGTGTTAGTAATAGCTGATAGTTTGGCAAATGCGCAATTGGTTGCTGCTGATTTATTGTCACAAGCAGAGCATGATGTTGATTCAAAAGTGATATTAATAACAACCTCACAAAGCCTGGCAAGTCAGGTGGATGAAGCGCTCACGGCGCAGCTAAAAAATTTACAACGTCAAAAAATTATCACGAAATCCTTAGAAAATGCGGCGATTATTATTGTCGATAGCCTTGATGAGGCCTTTGCCATTTCTAATATTTTCGCCCCTGAACACTTGATTTTGCAAATCGACAATCCACGAAATTATTTAAATTTTGTGCAAAATGCCGGATCAGTTTTTATCGGAAGGTGGTCTGCCGAAGCCCTTGGGGATTATGCTTCTGGCCCTAATCACGTTCTTCCAACTTATGGTTATGCAAAAAGCTATTCGGGTCTAGGTGTCGAAAGTTTTATGAAATCAATCACCTTTCAGGAAGTTTCAAAAGAAGGATTACTCGCTTTAGCGCCCACAGTTGAAACACTTGCTCAGCTTGAAGGTTTAGATGCGCACAAAACTGCAGTGACTTTGCGGAGAAAAATGATCGAGGAAAATTTATGAATTGGTTAGAAAAAATTGTCAGGCCAGAGATTTTAAATCTTAAGGCTTACAGCTCAGCGCGCGGCGAATATTCGGGAGCTTATTCTTCTGGAGAAGAGATTTATCTCGATGCTAATGAGAGCCCGCAAATGCCTTATGCCGATAAAAATAATTCTTTGAATCGCTATCCCGAACCTCAGCCAATTAAGTTAAAAAAAAGATTGGCAGAAATTTATAAAGTTAGTGAGGCGCAGCTTCTAATCACGCGAGGAATGGATGAGGGGATAGATTTATTGATCAGGGTTTTTTGTGTGCCGAATCGCGATTCTATCGCAATTAATTCGCCAACATTTGGATATTATGCAGTGGCGGCGAACATTAATGCTGTAGGCGTGATCGAGGGATATGCCATTGGCGATCCTAAAATTATTTTCCTTTGCACTCCAAATAATCCAACCGGCGCGACAATTTCTTTAGCTGAAATTAAGGCATTATGCGTTGCTAATAATGAGCGCGGAATAATCGCGGTTGACGAGGCTTACATTGAATTTGCTGACGAGTCTTCAGCGACAATTCTTTTGCAAGAATGTCCAAATTTGGTGGTGATGCGAACTTTGTCTAAGGCCTATGGTCTTGCTGCTGCAAGAATTGGCGCGCTTATCGCTGATCCAAAAATTATTGCGTTGCTTCGAAAAGTAATTTCGCCCTATCCGATTTCAGCCTTGAGCGCCAAGGCGGCACTTGAAGCGCTCTCGCCAATCGGACTTTTTTATGCGGAGAAAAATATCACTCAAATCAAAGAGCAGCGCGAATATTTATATCAGAATTTATTGAAGGCGCCTTCGATTGAAAAGGTTTACAAAAGTTCGGCGAATTTTTTATTGGTGATAGCAAAGGATGCGGAGGAGCTATATCAAAACCTGAAGAGGAAGGGAATAATTGTTAGAAGCAGAACAGGCGATATTCCTTCGGCATTGCGAATTACAGTTGGAAATTTGGAAGAAAATAATTTGTTACTAGCTGCGCTTGATGCAAAAAAATATGATGAAGAGCCGTTGATTCGCAAGGCTTCACAAAGTCGTAAAACTTTCGAAACTGAAGTGATGTGCTGCGTAACCTTAGATGAAAAAGGCCTCTCAAATATCACAACTGGCATCGGATTTTTTGATCACATGTTAGCGCAGCTCTCAAAGCACAGTGGCATTTCGATGACCATCAAAGCGATTGGAGATATTGATATTGATGTTCACCACAGCGTCGAAGATGTCGCAATTGTTTTAGGGCAAACATTGAAGCAAGCCCTGGGAGAAAAGGTCGGACTCAATCGTTACGGATTTCTATTACCGATGGATGAGACCGAAGTAAAAGTAAGTATCGATCTAAGTGGGCGAGGATTTTGTAAATTTGCAGCTGAGTTTAAGAGTCCGTTTGTTGGCGAATTTCCTTGCGAGATGGTGAAGCACTTTTTTGAAAGTTTTAGCACCAATCTTGGTTGCGCATTACATATCAATGCGACCGGAGAAAATACTCACCATATGATCGAGGCAATATTTAAATGCGTTGCTAAAGCCCTGGGGCAGGCGGTTGCAATCAATGGCAGCAACCTTCCATCAACAAAGGGGATGTTATGAAAAATAATTTTATTGCCATTATTGATGGCGGTGGCGCCAATTTTACTTCGGTGCAAGCGGCGCTCGATCGCTTAAATATTAAGTCGGTGGTAACTGCCGATCCGAGTGTGATTGCGCAAGCGAGTCATGTGATTTTGCCAGGAGTTGGTGCTGCGGGTTATGCGATGAAATTGCTTAATGAAAAAAAATTAAGTGCGGTCATTCGTGAAATAAAACAGCCGCTTTTGGGGATATGCTTGGGGCAGCAATTGCTTTGCGAATCGTCTGATGAAGATGATGTAAAATGTTTGGGGCTTATTCCATTAAAAGTCGTAAAGCTAGATAGGGTAAGGGTTGTGCCACATATGGGCTGGAATAATTTAACCTATCTTCAAGAAAGCGATCCGCTCTTTGCGGGAATTTCTACGAAAGATAATTTTTATTTCGTCCACAGCTTCGCGCCGCAAGTGGATTTGAATTATACTGTTGGCATATGTGATTACGGCGTGAATTTTTCAGCGGTAATCAAAAAAAATAATTTTTACGGAGTGCAATTTCATCCAGAGAAATCTGGGGCTGCGGGCATGAAGTTATTACAAAATTTTTTTCTTTTATGCTCAAAGTCAGAATAATTCCCTGTCTCGATGTTAAGGATGGCAAGGTCGTTAAAGGTGTGAAATTTCAGAATCATGAAATCGTGGGAGATATTTTAGATCTTGCAAAAGCCTACTCTGATGAGGGTGCGGATGAGTTAGTTTTTTATGATATTACCGCTAGTCCAGATGGTCGAATTGTTGATCGCTCGTGGATAAAAAAAATTGCCAAAATCATTAATATTCCATTCTCGGTTGCTGGCGGAATCAGAAGTGTTGGTGATGCGACATCTATTCTTGAAAATGGTGCGGATAAAATTTCGATTAACTCTCCGGCCTTAGAAAATCCTGAGCTGATCAATAAACTCGCAGATAGATTCGGAAGGCAATGCGTAGTTATTGGCATCGATAGTTTTGAAAAAGACGGTGAATATTTTGTTTATCAAAATAGCGGCGACACCAGTAAAATAGCCAATAGCGGCAGGAAAACAATCGAGTGGGTAAAGGAAATTCAAGAGCGCGGCGCTGGGGAAATAGTTTTAAATTGCATGAATCAAGATGGGGTGCGCAAGGGTTACGATATTTTGCAGCTTACCAAAATTAGTGAATTGGCGAATGTGCCGCTTATTGCCTCTGGAGGTGCGGGAACTCTTTCGCATTTCAAAGATTTATTTGAAAAAACTAATGTTACTGCTGCTTTAGCGGCGAGTGTTTTTCACAAAAAAATAATTGCTATTGGCGAGCTAAAAAAATTCTTAAAAGAAAATAAAATTGAAGTGCGGATATGAATATTAATATCGATCAAATTAATTTTGATAAGCTTGGAGGCTTGATACCAGCGGTCGTGCAAGATTGTGAATCGATGCAAATTTTAATGGTTGGATTCATGAATCGCGAAGCAATCGAACAAACGATTAAAGCTAAGCGAGTTACTTTTTTTAGTCGCAGCAAAGGAAGAATTTGGGTCAAGGGTGAAACTTCGGGAAATTATTTATCTTTAATAAATCTCGCTCTCGATTGTGATAATGACTCATTGTTGATTTATGCCAAGCCTACGGGCCCAACCTGTCACAAGGGTGATATGAGTTGTTTTAAAACTGAGCAACCAACAATTTCTAAGCTCATTAAAATCATCGATTCGCGCTACGAAAATCCGCAAGAAAATAGCTACGTAACAAAATTATTTTCTGAAGGCACTAAGCGAATCGCACAAAAAGTTGGAGAAGAAGGGGTGGAAGTCGCTCTTGCTGCGGCAGTGGGGGATAATGAAGAGCTTGCAAATGAAGCGGCGGATTTGCTGTTTCACCTACTCGTGCTGCTAAGGCAGCAAGGTTTAGATTTTTCAGTTATTACGGATGTTTTAGAAAAACGAATCGGGAAGTTTGAAAAGCAAAAATCTTAATCTTTCTGCCGTGCTGCCCACTGTTCTTCGTCAGATCGGTTTATTCCCGCTAAGTTCGAAACAATTGGGCCGGTAGATGTTTTGCAGCTACAAAATCATCGTACCAGCGCCGGATTCAGTAAAAATTTCCATTAGCAAAATATTCTCCACCGCGCCGTTTAGAATGTGAGCGTGGCCAACGCTTTTTTCTAAAGCATTTAAACAGGTTTCAACTTTTGGGATCATTCCGCCGGTGATTATTCCGTCGGCAATCATTTGTCTTGCGGTTGCTGCATTTAAGTGACTAACCAGCTCGCCATTTGGCAACATCACGCCATCAACGTCAGAAAGAATAATCAACTTCGCAGCTTGCATTGCGCCAGCGATTGCGCCGGCGACGGTATCGGCGTTAATGTTAAAAGTTTCGCCATTGTCGCCAATGCCGATTGGGGCGATTACGGGAATAATGTCAGAATCTTCAAACATCGCGAGAACCTCAGGATCGATGTGGTAAGGCTCGCCAACGAAGCCAAGATTTAAAATCTTCTCAATATTTGAATCAGGATCTTTCTGAGTTTTTGAAACTTTGCGCGCGCGAATCATGTCGGCATCTTTGCCGCAAAGGCCGATCGCTTTGCCGCCGGCGCGATTAATTTCTTTGACGATCATTTTATTGATTGAGCCCGCGAGAACCATTTCAACAACTTCAACAGTGTCAGCGTCAGTCACGCGCAAACCATCAACGAAATGCGATTTAATATTTAGCTTATCCAGCATCTGACCGATTTGCGGCCCGCCACCGTGAACCACGATTGGATTGATCCCAACATGTTTTAACAACACAATATTCTTGGCGAAATTTTTTAAATTATTGTCGCCGCCCATTGCCGAGCCACCAAATTTTACCACGAAAGTTTCGCCAGCAAATTTGCGCATGTAAGGCAAAGCCTCGCTAAGAATTTCTACCTTGTGTGCCCACTCTGCGCGGTCTTTTTCTTTCTGAAGAGACAGGTCATTAACGGAGGTGATTGCGTTGTCTTTTTGCGTCATTGTTTTTTGGAAATTTGATGAATTATGTTGGCTTGGCGATTTCCAAGAAGTCCTCATCTTAATCAAGAAAATGTTACGTCCCCTCAAACAAATAATTTTAATTCTGATCGGAGTTGGTTTTCTCTGGGGCTTCTACAGCTCGATAGAAAAGTCATTCTCGGTTAAAAATTTGAAAGTGGCTGAATCTTCAGAGAGTGAAAAAGAAGACACAGAAGCAGAATTTGAAGATTTAAAATTTCTCAGCCAAGACGCAGAAAAAATCCTTCAAAACAGTTTACAAAAACAACTCGCCAACAACGAAATTCTGAGCTTCTCTCAGTATTTTCTCGAAGTCCCCGTCTCCCCGCCAAACCTTTAAATTAGCCTTCTTAGCACCACTGTTTACTAATTTAATTCAATCTAATGAAAAATATTTTTATCGATTTGCGACAAGATTTGTCGGCAAGTCTCGTAGTGTTCTTTGTGGCACTGCCTTTATGTCTGGGGATTGCCCTAGCTTCTGGCGCCCCATTATTTTCTGGAATTATTGCCGGAATAATTGGTGGGATTGTTGTTGGGTATCTAAGCGGATCTACCCTGGGCGTATCTGGCCCCGCAGCTGGTTTAGCTGTTCTAGTTCTGGGCTACATTACCACTCTGGGCGGTTCTTTTGAAACATTTCTACTGGCAGTTGTGTTGGCTGGAATGATTCAGCTGGCCGCTGGATTTTTGCGCCTCGGAACAATTGCTTACTATTTTCCATCTTCAGTGATCAAGGGAATGTTAAGCGGAATAGGGCTGCTAATCATCATTAAACAAATCCCTCACGCAGTTGGTTACGACGCTAATTTTAAAGATGATTTTGACATTGAGCAGATAGGCGATTCGGCTCTAGAAATTCTTAGTTACATCACTCCAAATGCTGTAATCATCACGCTAATCTCAATGTTGATTCTGATTCTGTGGGACGGGTCTTTCGGCAAGAAGCACAAAATACTGAAGGCGGTTCCTGGTCCTCTTGTTGCAGTCGTTACTGGAATGGTCCTCAGTAATTTTCTTTACCTGGAAGAAAATCATCTCGTGCAGATTCCTGTCGCAGAAAGTCTTGGTGGATTTTTTGGTCAATTTTCTTTTCCAAATTTTTCTCAAATTACCAATCCAGATATTTACGCAATTGCGTTGGTGATAGCGGTAGTGGCAAGTCTTGAGACTTTGCTTTGTGTTGAGGCGACAGATAAACTTGATCCACAAAAACGCGTCACTCCAACAAATCGCGAGTTAAAAGCGCAGGGGATTGGAAATATTGTTTCTGGCTTGATTGGTGGCTTGCCGATTACTCAAGTAGTAGTTCGCTCTACCGCAAATATTGAGTTTGGCGCCAAGAGCAAAGCCTCAGCAATTTCTCACGGATTTCTGCTGCTGATTTCGGCGATCGCCATTCCGTCTCTGCTCAACATGATTCCGCTCGCAACTCTTGCCTGCGTGCTTCTTGTGGTTGGTTACAAATTGGCTAAACCGCAGATTTTTAAGAAAGTTTACGCCGAAGGATTCGAGCAGTTCGTGCCATTCGTAACAACGATTGCCGGGATGTTAATTTTTGATTTGCTTAAAGGTGTTGGGATCGGAATGGCAGTGGCGATGGCCTTCATTCTTTACCACAATTTCCGCAACGCTTGCAGTCACGTCAAGGAAGTTGAGGGCGCGAATCACAAGCACAAAATCACGCTTTCCGAAGAGGTTTCATTTCTGAATAAGGGCAAGATTTTGCAAATTCTAAATGAGATCCCGAGCGATTCAAAAGCAGTGATTGACGGCTCTAAATCGACATCAATTCATCCGGACGTAATTGAGATAATCAGCAATTTTCAAATCGGTGCCAAGGCAAGAAACATCTCACTTGAGATCAAAGGAATTAATCTAAATCAAAACTAAAATGCACATTTTAACACAAAATTCCCAAGGACATTCGTTGCTACTGGCGAAGTAAATTTTTACTAAATTATAAAATTTGGCGTGAGCTTGAGAAGCAATATTTCCTCACGCTTCAAACATAAAATTCTGACCTCATGAAAAAATTTCTAACAACTCTGCGTTACGATTTTCCGGCGAGTATTGTCGTATTATTCGTCGCACTTCCACTTTGTCTTGGAATCGCTCTTGCTTCCGGCGCGCCATTATTTTCAGGAATTGTTTCCGGAGTAATCGGCGGGATTGTCGTCGGGATCGCCAGCGGCTCGCGCTTTGGCGTTTCTGGTCCGGCGGCTGGTTTGGTGACGATTGTTTTAACTTACTCTCTCTCACTTGGCTCTTTCGAAAATTTTCTCGTTGCCACGATTTTGGCGGGCGTAATTCAGGCTGTAATGGGCTACATGCGCCTCGGCACGATTGCTTACTACATTCCCGCCTCAGTCATTAAGGGGATGCTTGCCGGCATTGGCGTAATCATTGTCATTAAACAAATTCCCCACGCGCTTGGTTACGATCCAGAAATCATTGGAGATTTTGAAGAATTTTTGTCGCAGAGCAATTTGCTAAATCTCGAAAATACTCTGACTTACCTCACACCCGTGGTGGCAATGGTCAGCTTAATTTCGCTTACGATTTTAATTTTGTGGGACGGAATTTTGTCGCACCGTCACCGCTTTTTTAAAATGCTGCAAGGACCGCTAATCATTGTCGTTGCTGGCGTGGTAATGAATAAATATTTGCAACTTGACGCGCACCACATCGTACAAATTCCAGTCGTAAAAAGTTTTTCGGAATTTTTCTCTCACTTCATTTTTCCAAATTTTGCGGCGCTGAAAAATTCTCACGTTTACGAAGTGGCGCTGATCTTGGCGGTGACTGCGAGCGTTGAAACTCTGCTTTCAGTTGAAGCGGCGGACAATCTAGATCCGGCACGTCACGTCACTAACACCAATCGCGAATTAAAGGCGCAAGGCCTCGGAAATATTATTGCCGGATTGATTGGTGGTTTGCCGATTACGCAAGTAATTGTCCGCAGTAGCGCAAATATTTCTTTCGGAGCGAAGACAAAAAAATCGACGATTTTGCACGGCTTTTTGCTTTTGTTTGCCGTCTTGTTGATTCCGGAATTTCTTAACTTAATTCCGCTCGCAAGCCTTGCCTGCATTCTGCTGGTGCTTGGTTACAAATTAGCCAAGCCGGCGATTTTCAGAAAAATGTACCGCTTGGGTTGGCACGAATTTGTGCCTTTTTTGGCGACGATTCTTGGCGTTGTTTTTCTTAACTTGCTTGAAGGGGTAGGGGTCGGAATCGCTGTGGCACTGCTTTGCCGCGTGAGAAAAAGTGACGAGGCCTCTTTAACGAAGGAAGCTCGTAACTCGATTACGCCAGAGATTGCTGCGAAATTGCTGCGTGAAGGCAACGAGCGCTTTGTGCAAAATCTCAAAGTTAATCGTAACTTACTCAAGCAAGTTAACGAAACTTCTGACGCGCAAAATCCTTTCGCTTTCGTCTTGAGTTGCATTGATTCACGCACTTCTGCGGAGTTAATTTTTGACCAAGGATTGGGAGATATTTTTAGCTGTCGAATCGCCGGCAACGTGCTCAATGACGACATTCTCGGCAGTATGGAATTTGCCTGCGAAATCGCGGGCGCAAAATTAATAATGGTTCTTGGACACTCGGGATGCGGTGCGATTAAAGGTGCCTGCGACCACGTCGAAATGGGCAAATTGACTGGGTTGCTCGAAAAAATAAAACCAGCAATCAAAGTGGCGCAGATGATTAAGACGAGTAGTAAGAAATTTTACGAATTGGATTTAGTCGAGAAAGTTGCAGCGATTAACGTCGAGCGCGTCGCCAAACAAATCACCAAAGAGAGTAAAATTATTCACGACCTGAAGAAGAAAGGTAAGCTCGTAATCATCAGCGGAATGTACGACGTAGCGACCGGGGTGGTGGATTTTTATTAAGCCCTTCATTGTCATTGCGAGCGAAGCGCGGCAATCCAACCGATTCGAAATGGATTGCTTCGCTTACGCTCGCAATGATTAAAATTGCTAACGATTGTTTGTGCCTACTTCTGAAATCCCGAACTAAAAGAAAGAAATTTCCTAGATTTTGTACACGCGTGCAAAATCTTTTTGAGCCCTCGTTTGACCAGATGCCAACTCGCTTAAATGCCATTTTTGTTGTTGTTAACTTAGCTTTTCAATTCACGCATTTTAGCCTAAAGCGCGTGAATTGAGTAAATTTTCTCGTGCAATTCACGTGTTTTACTGCAAAATGCGTGAATTGAGAAAATTTAACTTCAGTCAAAATGCCAAAACTCTCTACCTCTTTCGAACAAATAAATACTCTTCAGCGCAGATACCGCAAGGCTTTGCCTGGTCGCGATTTTTTGCTTCACCGACTTTTTAGAGAAGAGATTGCGGAGGTTGTTTATCATTCCCACTGCTTGCAAGGCGGTGAAATTTCTTACAAAAAAATTGAACAAATTTTGCAGGACAGGGATTCGCAACGTTCGTTTCTCAAGAGTGAAATTGCCGAAATTGAAAACCTCGAGAGATCACTTTTGTTAATGCAGGAAGACGAGGCGAAGGCGGAATTGAATCGCGAAAAAATGACTTCGTTGCACGAAATTTTAATGCTCAATCTCGATCAAAAAACTCTCGGCAGATTTAGAAAAAACAAAGAACGCGCGCGGGTTAAAACTGACGTTGAAGAATACAGCGGCCCATCTCCTACCAAGATGCACGATTTGCTTGAGGATGCTCTCGTCGACTATTACAGCTCGCACCACGAGGGAATCACCAAACGCCTTGCGCGCTTTCATCTTGCCTTCGCCAACGCTCGCCCATTCACCGACGGCAACGGTCGCGTCGCGCGCAATGCAGTGAATTATTTATTAATGCGCGACGGCTTTCCGACGATTATTTTTCGCAAGTGGGATCAGCGTAAATACAACGAAGCCTTCAAGGAATTTAACGAAAAAAGTCTGACTAAAAAAATGGAAGAGATCATCTCCAGCGCTTTGATTGACAGTCTTCACAAGCGCTTGGCTTACTTGGACAATAAAAAAATCGTCACACTTGCCGACTACGCCAGAAGCAAAAAACTTTCACCTTCTGCCTTACTCAACAAGGCTAAGCGTCAAACAATCGAGGCATTTTTGGAGCAGGATGTTTGGAAGATTGGAGTGGTGCAAAAGAAGTAAATTTTTTCGCCGCCACTTCTCGCATCATCCCCGTGAAGGCAGGGATTCGGGAATCTTGGATCAACCAGCGAAAGGTCGGATTGACAGATTGAACCGCGCCAATAAGTTGCGCCGCCCTTCATTTTTCCCCTAAAACAAACAATCAAAAACATGAAAGTTTACTACGATCACGATGCTGATTTGAGCATCATTCAAAATAAAAAAGTTGCTGTAATCGGTTACGGTTCACAAGCGCACGCACACGCGCAGAATCTTAGAGATTCAGGCGTTAAGGAAGTTAAAATTGCTCTGCGCGAAGGTTCGGCTTCAATTTCCAAGGCGCAAAATTCTGGCTTCGAAGTTTTAACGAATGCCAAAGCAGCGAAATGGGCGGATATTGTAATGGTGCTTACTCCAGACGAGCTTCAAGCGGAAATGTACACACAAGATTTGAAGAAAAATTTGAAGAAGGGCGCGACTCTTGCTTTCGCTCACGGCCTCAACATTCACTTCAAATTAATCAAACCGAGAAAAGATTTAGACGTGGTAATGATCGCCCCTAAAGGCCCAGGGCACACAGTTCGCAGCGAATATGTAAAAGGTGGCGGAGTTCCTTGCCTAGTTGCAGTTGCGCAAGATGTATCCGGCAAAGCTTTGCAAATAGCTCTTTCATACGCCTCAGCAGTTGGGGGAGGGCGTTCGGGAATTATCGAAACTAACTTCAGAGAAGAATGCGAAACTGATTTATTTGGTGAACAAGCAGTTCTTTGTGGTGGCGTTACAGCCTTGATCCAAGCGGGTTTTGAGACTTTGACCGAAGCTGGCTACGCTCCAGAAATGGCTTATTTCGAATGTCTGCACGAAATGAAATTGATCGTCGATCTTCTCTACGAAGGTGGAATTGCCAACATGCGTTACTCAATTTCTAATACTGCAGAATACGGCGACCTAACTCGCGGTCCAAGAATCATCACCGAAAAAACCAAGAAAGAGATGAAGAAAATTTTGACTGAAATCCAAAAAGGAAAATTCGTCAAAGAATTCATGAATGAAAACAAAAGCGGCAAGAAAAACTTCGACGCTCTTCGTGCCAAAGGTAAAATTCATCCAATCGAAGAAACCGGCGAAAAACTTCGCGCAATGATGCCATGGATCGCCAAAAACAAATTGGTGAACAAGGCGGCAAACTAAAAACTTTTCACGCATTTTTGCGCGCATGTCAGATTACCTGGAAAGAAGCGAAGGATCTTTAAGAGTCTTGCTCTCGAGATCCTTCGCTTAAGATCGGAATAACAATCAGTTTCTCAGAAAAGAAAGTGGCCAAACCCACAAGATAGATATCGGCAAACAAAATTTCTTTTAGGGCACCTCTAAAAATTTTAGCTGGCGACAAAAGTACCGAGAAAGGCAATTTTTAGAGATGCCCTTTAGTTCGTTTTGCCCTCCTCTTAGTCAGTCTATTCATGCTGCGCTTCCGGTGCGGTGTTCAC
>CAMBXE010000033.1 GCA_945871805.1 Rhizobium sp. Q54
CACCCCGCACTTGTTGCGGGGTCTATCCTGTCGCGAGCTCTTATTTAAAAATCAAATCAGAATTTGTAATGAGATGGACCCCGTCATAAAGACGGGGTGACACCGAGAGAGGATGGTGAGGACCGTGCTTTTCAGTAAGGTGGTTACTCTTGAGTAAGGCGATTACTACTCAGTAAGGTGGTTACTCTTGAGTAAGGCGATTACTGCTCAGTAAGGTGATTACTCTTGGTAAGTCGCTTACTCTCGGTTTGTCACCCCGCACTTGTTGCGGGGTCCATTAATTCAAAATACAAATCGCTCCAATCGGGATTCATTTTTTTAATCGCATCAATCTTAAAAATTCTTTTCCACTTTTTGATTAATTTTTCGCGCGCGATTGCGCCTTTCACGTCTTCAAAAACTTCGTAGTAAACCAGTGTTTTTAAACCGTATTTTTTTGTGAAGCCTTCGATCTTTCCCTCTTTGTGTTCAAAGATTCTGCGGAGTAAGTCGTTTGTTACTCCGGTGTAAAAAGTGCCGTTTGGTTTGTTGGTTAGGATGTAGGTGTAGTAGGGCATTTAGGTGGGTTTTGGTGGGCCCCGCAACAAGTGCGGGGTGACAAGGTTGAGAGGGTGCGGGGTAACAAAGTTTAGAGAGGGTGCGGGGTAACAAAGTTTAGAGAGGGTGCGGGTTAACAAGGTTTAGAGAGGGTGCGGGGTAACAAAGTTTAGAAAGGTTGCGGGGTCACGATTTGAGAGGTGCCGAAGTAATAGGTTGATGGCGTTGTGGGCAAGAGGTTTGAGGTTACTGAGGTGATAGTTGAGGGTTTAAGAGTACTGAGGGTGAGTAGTTGAGAGTTGAAAGTTACTGAGGGTGAGTAGTTGAGAGTTGAGGGGTGAAAACATGTTAGTAAATACTTAATCAGCGTCACCGTTAGTAAATAACTAATCATCGTCACCGCTAGTAAGCACCAAATCCCGTCACCGCTAGTAAGCACCAAATCCCGTCACCGCTAGTAAGCACCAAATCCCATCACCGTTAGTAAGCACTAAATCCCGTCACCGCTAGTAAGCACTTAATCACTGTCACCCCGCACTTGTTGCGGGGTCCATCGCAGTTTAGTTATTTAAGTGAGGTGGTATTAAATATTTTTCTTGAACTAGAGGAGGGGATAAATAGCAATCGCATCAACAACAAATCAGTAAGAAAATGGTGGAGATACGGAGACTCGAACTCCGGACCCCCTGCTTGCAAAGCAGGTGCTCTACCAACTGAGCCATATCCCCACGAAATTTCTTAAAAAAAACCTTGGATTCAAAATCGAAGGCGGCGCAAGGTAGGAACAAAGTTCGATTTGTCAAAAAAAAATTAACAAAAAATGAAAAGAAAATTTGGAGCTGTTCGCAACAGCTTTCTCAAAGCTTACTCCCTAATCGAGTTGTCGATTGTTTTGGTGATTGTTTCGGTACTTGTTTCTGGAGCGATGGTGGTGTCTGTGGATAGCTTAAAAACTGATCAAATCCGCATTACCAAAGAGAGGATTGATGCGGTTTACAAGCGGCTTGCATATCACATAAAAACTAATCGCGATCTTCCTTGTCCGGCCTTAATAAATAAAGTGAGATCAGCTGATTCTGACTACGGCGTTGCCGGGACTTGTGCTAGCGTTTCTTACGGCGTTTATGCGAGTGGAAATTTTATTTGGGGTGCCTTGCCGTGCGCCACTTTAGGCCTTCCTCTTGATTATTGTGAGGATGCTTTCGGCAATAAATTTATCTATTTTGTTGATAAGAGATTTACTGTGGCGGCCGATACGGGTGTTGCTCCGGTTTTTGATGCAGACATCAATAATTATAATTTTTCTACGATGGCTAACAATCAGCTGTCTAGTAGCCCAGCAACTATTTGGACCATTAAAGAAAATCCGGCAGGAAGTTTGCAAAACATTACCTCTAACGCTGTTTTTGGAATAGTAAGTGCAGGAGCAAATAAATTTGGAGCTTACAATTCTAATTCTTCAACAGCGAATTCTATTGCGGGATCTGATTCAGATGAACTTAATAACCATAATACAACATCTGGAGCTGGTTATTTTGTTTCTTCTTCACCGGCGAGTAACTCTTTTGATGATTTAGTCTTTTATAAAGCGATGAAAGATATCATCGCAGACTACCCAGATCTCATGTATCTGGTGCCTTGCAACAATACCAATAGTCAATACATCAACGGATCCAACACCGGAGATACTTGGTATGACGGAATTGTTTACAGTAAAAAAGCCGTTTGCTCGTCGCCAAATCAAGATCTTCGTTTTAGCAAAAAATGCGGAACGAATGGGAATTTTATAATACAAAATGAGTCTTGCGCTGTCACTGGTAACGGCACTTGCAGCCTTACTAACAATCAAGGTGTTGGTACTGGAGCGCGGTATACAGGGGCTACACAAACTTATCCTAACGGCTCTATTGTTCCATTGTCGTGCACAACTAATTTTGGGCGCAAAATAATCGGAGGCTCTCGCACTTCTGATAATACGGCTCAAACATGCAATTTAACCCCAACCGACAGATCAACAACCGATCTTCCCCAGGCTGTATGTAGCAATGGAGCTTTGTACGTTATTAATGATTGCACCGCCTGTAGGAGTTGCTCTGGTGATGCTGCAGCCAATGGCTACACACTCTATTGGAGTGAGTATAACCATTACCACTATCTTGCAGAGGACTATCACTGTACCACAATAGTTAGCTGCGCTACAAATTGCGCCGGATCTGTTAATCACAACCAAACAGCAACATGCAGCGATTCCGTTTCATGTACCACACAAAGGGCGAGCAATGGAAACAATAGAACTTTTAATTCAAGCGCATCTTGCACTGTAACTTGCACTGATCAAGTGTTGAAATTTACAGCAACCTCCTGTTCTGGCGCCTGTTAATCTACTTTTTAGCTCGCCTACAATTAACTGCTCGCCTAGCACTTCCCAATCACGTGGCAATGGGCCGCTAATGGTTTTATTTAAACAAGAAAACATGCTAAAAAAGAAACGTACAGCTTACTCATTGCTCGAGCTCTCAATCGTAATCGTAATCATTTCAATTTTGATTACCGGGGCGATGACAACAGCGGTTGGCAACATCAGCAATGCCAAATCTAAAGTTACTAAAGACAAGTTGCAGGCGATCTACAAAGCGCTGGGAAATTTTGTCGCAACTAACGGGCGCCTTCCTTGCCCAGCTTCGATTATTCTTTTGAAGTCAGATGTGAATTACGGAACTTCTGCCGCTACTCCGGGTGATTGCTCTGCATCAGTGGCTTACCCACCTCCGGCATCTGGAGTTAGCCAATCCAGCGTATACAGTAACTTGGTTTTCGGAATGGTTCCGGCCGTTACTCTCGGACTTTCGAAAGATATGGCTGAAGATGGTTTTGAAGATAAAATTGCTTACGTCGTAAGTAAAAATTTTACCGCCTCTGCGAATCTTTCTGCTTCTCCAAATTTTACCCAAACAAACTTTTCCATTAACACCGTAACCAACTCAAATAATAATATTTTCGTTATCGAAAATAGCGGCTCTTCGACCATTTACTCAGCGACAAACGGCGTTTTCGTTCTCATTAGTTACGGGCCAAATAAAAAAGGTGCTTACGGAATTAACTCAACAACTCGAAACGCCGCCTCAAGCGATGGTTACGAAATAGAGAATGGCATTGAAGACATGGCGGCAGGGGGTGGTGGGATCGAAAGAGACTTCTATTCAGTCGCTAGAAATAGTGATACGTTTGACGACATCATTCTCTATTCAAATCCTGGACAAATGGTTGCTGAGTTTGATCTCTACCGTCTTTTGCCCTGCAACAATAATTTAGATGCGAACTACAACACCAACGTCACTCCAACTGCAGCAAATGATTTAGCCTGGAATGCTTGGTTCGGACAAGTGGTTTATGGAAAGCCTTGTACTGGCTCAGATTTTGACAAAAATTATGTAAAAAAATGCGGCGCTGCCGGAACCTGGATTGTAATGAATACCTGTACACTGCCTTAGCTGGCGGCACTAGTGTTTTGCCGGTAGAGCGGAGGGTTAATTCAACTTCCCGGTGTAACCAAATTCATCGTTAAAATGCGCATTTTTTTGTTTTTCTTTTAGAAGTTTTCTGCAAGAAAAAAGCCGATGTTTGGCTTTCGGCGCAAAAATTATCTCAACTCATAAAAGTAAAAATCTAACATATGATCGAAAAAAATAAGCTTCGGTTTTTAATAACCGGAGGAACGGGATTGATTGGCTCTAAGCTTGTTGAGAAGCTTCTAAGCTTAGGAAATTCGGTAACGGTTATAACCAGAAAAACCGATCTCAAATCATCAGAAAATCTTCATTATCTCAATAAAATCGAAGAGGATTTTAATTACGACATCGTAATTAACCTTTGTGGCGAGCCAATTTCTTGTCGTTGGAACATATCAAAAAAACAAAAAATTTACAGCAGCAGAATTGATCTCACCAAAAATTTGGTTGAAAAAATTCTCAACAGCAAAACGCCGCCAAAGATTTTTATTAGCGGCTCGGCAATAGGTTATTATGGAACTTCCGACACGGAAATATTTGACGAAAATTCTCATCCAACAAATCAAAACCTTTTCTCACAAAAACTTTGTTTTGATTGGGAAAAAGAAGCGCGAAAAGCTGATAAAAAAACCAGAGTAGTTATTCTTAGAACCGGCATTGTTCTTGGTGCCAAAGGCGGAATAATTCAAAAAATGCTATTGCCGTTCAAAATGTTTCTGGGAGGCAGGATCGCCTCAGGAAAACAATTTCTCAGTTGGATTCACATCGATGACATGGTTAACGCGATTCTGCATTTAATCGCTCATCAGAATATTGCTGGAGCAGTTAACTTAACTTCGCCTAATCCGGTTACAAATCTTCAATTCTCACAAGTCCTTGCCAAGAATCTTTATAGGCCGTGTCTTTTTACGATTCCGGCAATAAGCATGAAAATTGCTTACGGAGAAATGGCGGAAGAACTTCTTTTAAATGGCCAAAAGGTTTATCCGAGAGTTCTTTTGGAAAGCGGGTATAATTTTAAATTTACCGACTTGGGATCTGCGATGAGCGACGTCCTGAAGAATAATTAAGGCTTAGCGAGATACTGTCATAATTTTAATAACGAGATCTGGGTTAAAAATTTGAATCGATAAAGGGTGAGCCTTGCTAAAGTCTCATCTCTTTTTTCACGAGTTCGCACTCACTAAAAATTAAATTAATTGGGATCTCTGGTCATTTTGACCAAGATAAATCTTCGCCTTTCGCGCCCTAGTTGACATTGATTTAGATGGGCGGGTAGACAGCCGGCATTCAAAATTAATAACCAAATCATGTCTCACAATTTTCACTCTTCGATTCTTCGCGCCTACGATATTCGTGGCATTTATGACCAAACACTTTTTAACAAGGATGCATTTTTTGTCGGCAAATCTTTCGGCAGTTTTTTGGAAAAAAATAAGCAGAAAAAAATTGTTGTAGCTTGCGATGGTCGCGTGAGCTCGCCGGCGTTAAAAGAGCAGCTGATTAAAGGCTTGGTAGAATCTGGAATGCATGTGATCGATGTTGGTCTTGGGCCAACACCGATGCTTTATTTTGCTGTGCATCACCTTGCTTGCGATGCGGGAATAATGGTCACTGGTTCACACAATCCAGGGCATCACAACGGATTTAAAATGATGTTACTTAAGCGTCCATTTTTTGGTGATGACATTCTTGGTTTGGCAAAAATTGCCAAGAGTGGAAAATTCGCTAAAAGCGATGAGGGCAGGGTTAAAAAACAAGACATTCAAGATGATTACGTGAACAGGGTTTTAAGTGATTGCCTGCTGGCAAAAAGTGAGAGCCATTTGCTTGATGAGATCGATGAATTTAATCCGCGTAAAAAATTAAAAATTGCGTGGGATGCTGGTAACGGCGCGGCTGGAGAAGTGATGAAACAAATCAGCAAAAGAATTTTTGCTGAGCATTTTTTGTTGTTCGAAGAGATTGATGGCACTTTCCCAAACCATCACCCAGACCCCACAGTTCCAGCCAATCTGCAAGATTTAATCAAAACAGTTCGTGAAGAATCTTGCGATCTTGGCATCGCTTTCGATGGCGATGGTGACCGCATCGGGGTGGTTGATGATGAAGGTGAAATTCTTTGGGGTGATCAACTTTTAGTTTTTTTCGCGCGCGAAATTTTAGCTGAACGGCCTGGTGCGACAATCATCGCAGATGTCAAAGCAAGTAACGTTTTGTTCGATGAAGTTAAGAAAGCGGGCGGCGTTCCGTTGATGTGGAAAACCGGCCATTCTTTAGTCAAAGCGAAAATGAAAGAAACCAAGGCGCCGCTTGCGGGCGAGATGTCTGGTCACATTTTCTTCGCTGATAAATATTACGGTTTTGACGATGCGCTTTATGCGGCAATTCGGATTATTAACATCGTTGAGCAATCTGAAGTGAGCCTTTCGACCTTGCGCAAAGCATTGCCTCAAACATTCTCGACTCCGGAAATTAGAATCGAATGTAGCGAAGAAAGAAAATTCCAAATCGTCAATGAGTTGAAAGCGAGCCTGAAAAAAAACGGCGTGATTTTTAATGATGTCGACGGAATTCGCGCGACTGAGGAAAGTGGCTGGTGGCTGATTAGGGCTTCTAACACCCAGTCAGTACTAGTCGCACGGGCGGAATCTAATTCAGAAAAAGGCTTAGCAGAGCTAAAAAATAATCTTAAAAAACAGCTGGAATCTTGCAAAGTCACACTCCCCACAGAATTACAGTAATCGGCCTAACTGGCGGGATTGCTTCTGGTAAAAATTTCGTTTCCGAAGTTTTTGCCAAAAATGGCGCGGCTATTTTTGATGCCGACAAAGAAGTTCATAAACTTCTCGAGCTAGATGAATCAACGATTGGCGAGGTTAAGGAAAATTTTCCAGAAAGCGTCATTGAAAAAAAAATCGATAGAAAAATTCTGGCCTCAATTGTTTTTGCTGACGAAAAAAAATTAAAAATTCTTGAGAAGATTTTGCATCCGAAGGTGAGAGGAACTTGTCAAAAATTTCTGAAAAAAGCAGGCGAAGAAAAAAAAGAAATCGCAGTTTTAAATATTCCTCTGCTCCTTGAAACGGGGCATTATAAATGTGATCGAATCGTTGCCATTAGTGCTCCTATCGCCATTCGTAAAAAACGTTTTTTAGCGCGTTCAAAAAGTGCTGATGTAAAAATATTTAATCGAATTTGTGCGAAGCAAATTTCCGATGCAAAGAGGGAAGAGAAGGCGGATTTTGTGATTAACAGCGGTGGATCAAAAGGCGATGTGGCGAGACGAGTGAAGGCTATCATTACTGATTTGCGTAAGCCGCGGAAGGTTTGGAAGTAGAATAAATTACGCCCGCAATATTCTTCTCTTAGGTCCATCATCTTTAGTGCTTAAACCCAAGAATTTCGAGGAGTATCAAGAATAAAATTCTGGGGACTGTTTCTCTGAGAGACTAAGAATGATGGCAGTAGATAGAATTTGATCTTTCTCTTTATTCCTAGATGCGGCATCGCCATTTTTTGCTAATCTAAAAATTTATTTTTCTCATGACAAAAAAGCTAAGTAAGGCGTTTTCACTGATTGAGCTCTCGATAGTGATATTAATCATCGGAGTATTGATTGCTGCGGCTGGTCAGGGTTTAGATCTTCTTCGTGATGCTAGAGTTGCGGCTGCACAAATGCTTACCCAAAGTTCACGAGTAGGATCGCTTAAAAATTTAATTCTTTGGCTTGAAACAGCGAATAGTGCAAGCATTGCTAACTCTGAAATGGTCGATGGAGGAACTGTTAGCACTTGGTACGACAACAATCCTCAGATGAGAGATAAAAATAATGCCACATAAGCAACGGATGCTAATCGCCCAACTTATTTATCGAATTGCGTCAATAGTCTACCTTGCCTGAAATTCGATGGAGTGGCAGACTTTTTGGATAGTACGCAAAACATGAATATCACTACTAAGGAGGTTAGCATTTTTGTTGTAGCTAATGCCACCAACATTCCCGGCACCACCGATTCTACCATGCCAAGTCTTGTTGCAACGCGGTCTGTGTCAGGAGGAAATTGGAGCGATGGAGATTTTAATCTTAGAATATTTTATAGCACTCTCGATTACCAGATGGCTGGAGGTTATGATGCTAGAAGTATGACGATATTTCCTAACCAAAATTATATTTTTGAAGTTGTTGATAATGGAACTGTTGCCAATACCTATATTAATGGATCGCTCGGCCCAACTCCAGCTGCCGTTACCGGCGTGATAAAAATTATTAAGCTGTTAGAAATCGGAGCAGTGTTTTATGACAATTTTCCAAGAGGGCGCTATTTTGGCGGCAGTATGAGCGAAGTGATAGTTTTTGATCGGGCCCTTAGCATCAAGGAAAGAGTGGCGGTAGAATCTTATTTATCCAAGAAGTGGGGAATTAAAACAAATTAAAATTTCTCAAAACGCGTCCTTCATCCCTGCAAAACTTCACCAACTCGATTACAAAATAATCCTAAATTCTTCCCACGTCATCCTCGCGCAGGCGGGGATCCAGGAGGGCTTATCATTTACTCCAAGCGCGCTGTCCTAGATCCCCGCCTGCGCGAGGATGAGGGGGAAAGGGCGGGGGTGTTACTAGTAAATCGGAAATTCTTTACAGAGAGTCTCAACTTCGGCTTTCACTTTTTCTTCCAAAGCTTTGTTACCTTCTTCGCCATTTTTTACGAAGCTCTCGAGCACGTCGCAAATCATGTTGCCAATCCGATCAAATTCTTTTTCTTTGAAGCCGCGAGTTGTGCCGGCTGCGGTTCCGAAGCGTAAACCAGAAGTTACGAAAGGTGAGCGCGGATCATTCGGGATCGCGTTTTTATTGCAGGTTAAACCTGCGCGTTCCAAAACTTTTTCAGCTTCTTTTCCGGTGAGAGTTTCAAGTGGCGTGAGATCAACAACCATCAAGTGACAATCTGTTCCGCCGGTAGTAATTTTTAATCCACGTTTAACCAAAACTGCCGACAAAATTTTTGCATTAGCGACAACTTGTTGCGCGTAAATTTTAAATTCCGGACGAAGCGCTTCAGCAAAGGCAACGGCTTTTGCAGCGATCACATGCATCAACGGACCACCTTGTAATCCAGGAAAAACAGCAGAATTAATTTTCTTCGCCAACTCTTCGCTGTTGGTTAAAATCACGCCACCACGAGGTCCGCGTAAAGTTTTGTGAGTTGTTGAAGTTACGATGTCAGCAATGCCGATCGGTGACGGATAAATTCCGGCAGCAACTAATCCGGCAACATGCGCCATGTCGACCATCAAAATTGCGCCAACTTCGTCAGCAATTTTTTTGAAGCGTGCCCAATCAACGATGCGCGGGTAAGAAGAAATTCCGGCGATGATTAGTTTTGGTTTGTGTTCGCGAGCGAGAGCTTCGGCTTGGTCATAATCGATTAAGCCATCATCCAAACGAATTCCGTACTGAACTGATTTTAACCACATGCCAGAAATCGTGCGTTGTGCGCCGTGAGTTAAGTGACCGCCGGCTGCAAGAGACATGCCAAGAATCGTGTCGCCCGGTTGAAGCAACGCTAAATAAACTGAAAGATTCGCGCTCGCACCAGAGTGAGGCTGCACGTTAGCAAACTTCGCGCCGAAAAGTTGACAAAGACGATCAATCGCTGCCTGCTCAACTTCATCCGAAAATTCACAGCCACCGTAGTAGCGTTTAGTTGGATAGCCTTCCGCGTATTTATTCGTGAAGACAGAACCTTGTGCCTCTAAGACCGCACGGCTCACAATATTTTCAGAAGCGATCAGCTCGATTTGATATTTTTGACGATCAGTTTCTTTTTCGATTGATGAAAAAATTTCCTTGTCGGAGTCGCGCAAGGATGAATTGAGGGATGAAGTAAGAAATGTCATGTTTCGAAATGTTTAATTAATGCTTTGATGTCGGCTTTGCTTTGCCTCGCTACACGCTTGGCTTCAACGATGGCGCGGATTTTCTGGTAAGTGTTGTTAAGATCGTCATTCACTAAAATGAAGTCATATTCTTCGTAATGACTGATTTCAGCGCGTGCTTCTTTCATGCGATTTTGCACAACTTCTTCTTTGTCTTGGGCGCGGGCACGGAGTCGCCTTTCTAACTCTTGCATTGATGGCGGCAGGATAAAAATCGAGACAACGGAATCAGCATCAAACTTTTCTTTAATCTGTCTCGCGCCTTGCCAGTCAATGTCGAAGAGCACGCAGTTACCGTTGCGCAATTCATCATCGACCATTTTTTTTGGCGTGCCGTATTTATGATTAAACACGTTTGCATGTTCGAGAAATTCGATTTTATCGAACTCATTTTCTTCAACGAAAAAATAATGTTGGCCGTGAATTTCTTGTGGTCTTTGCGCACGAGTTGTGGCGGAAATCGAAAGACGAATCAGTTGATCATTCTGAATAATCATCCTCGACAGCGTAGACTTACCAGCCCCAGAGGGAGAAGAGATGATGATGAGGAATGGATTGTGATTGATGAACATTTTTACGCCGATTTCCAGATTGTTTTTCCGCCCGAAACATCTTCGAGGCTGATGCCTTTTTCAAGCAATGATTTTCTGATTTTGTCGGCTTCGGCGAAATTTTTTTCTTGTTTTGCGACGAGACGAAGAGCGATTTGTTCGTTGATGAAAGATTCGTCGACGGAAAGATTTTTTACTTCGCGTGACAAAAATTTAGCGTCGTAGAGACCAAGAAAATCAAGGGTTGCGGCAAGTTCTTCTTTTTCGCCTTTCTTTGCCATCTGATGTAATTCGGCGATTACTTTCGACATGTTTAGATCGTCGGCAAGATGAGCTAGGATGGTTAAGGGAACTCCCTTCGACAGGCTCGGGGTGACATCAGAGATCGATTGATGGAATTTTTCGATTGAGTTTTTGGCGTCGTCCAAAGCTTTTTGCGTGAAGTCCAAGGGTTTGCGGTAATGCGAAGAAAGAAGAAGGTAGCGAATGACGATGCCCAAGATGCCTTGATCTAAAAGGTCGCGCACCGTGATAAAATTTTTTAAGGACTTACTCATCTTCTCGCCATTTACAGTGAGGAAGCCGTTGTGAACCCAGAATCTAGCGTAATGCGAGCCTGGTGTGGCGCAGCGACTTTGCGCGATTTCATTTTCGTGATGCGGAAACTGCAGATCTGCGCCGCCGCCGTGAATATCGAAATCCGCGCCTAAATATTTCGAACTCATCGCTGAACATTCGATGTGCCAACCGGGTCTACCTTTGCCCCACGGGCTTTCAAAGACGCTCGAAATATCATCTTCATCGTCGGCTGGTTTCCATAAAACGAAATCAAGCGGATCATTTTTGTAAGCGGCAACTTCAACGCGCGAGCCAGCGATCATTTCATCAAGTTGGCGATTAGCGAGTTTGCCGTATTCGCTGTAAGAACTAACATCAAACAAAACGTGACCTTGATTTACGTAGGCATTTTTGTTGGCGATCAACTGCTCAATCATCGTGATTATTTCTGCGATATGTTCGGTCGCACGTGGCTCGTGAGTAGGGCATAAGACATTCAACGCGCCGACATCAGCGTGAAAAAAATCGGTGATGCTTTTGGTTAAATCTTGAATCGAAATTTTTTGCTCTTTTGCCGCTTTGTTAATCTTGTCGTCAACGTCGGTGATGTTGCGCACGTAAGTTACCTTCGGAAAAACCGCGCGAGCGAAGCGGAAGAGTAGATCGTAAATGACGGCAGAACGTGCGTTGCCGATGTGCGGGCGATCGTAAACTGTCGGACCGCAGACATACATTTTTAAGTGGCCAGGCTCAAGAGTTGTGAGGGTTTCTTCTTTGTGGGTGAGGGTGTTGAAGAGAGTTATTTCCATAGTTTGAATGAGTCTATCCGCCGGTTGAGCGAAGTCGAAACCAAGGATAGACGGCCAAGTATAGACGGCACGGCAGGTTTTTTCTTGGTTTCGACTTCGCTCAACCGGCGAAAAGATTGAGTTTAGCGGATGTCGACCAAATGCCCTGCAATCGCCGCAGCCGCAGCCATGGCTGGGCTCATCAAGTGAGTTCTGCCTCCGCGACCTTGGCGACCTTCGAAGTTGCGGTTAGAAGTTGAAGCGCAGCGTTCGCCAACATCGAGTTTGTCAGCATTCATCGCCAGACACATTGAACAGCCCGGTTCGCGCCATTCGAATCCTGCCGCGGTGAAGATTTTGTGCAGGCCTTCTTTTTCGGCCTGTTCTTTGACCAGGCCAGATCCGGGAACGATCATCGCTAGTTTAACAGTTTTTGAAACATGCTTTCCTTCCACAACTTTCGCGACTTCGCGGAAATCTTCGATGCGTCCGTTGGTGCATGATCCGATAAAAACCTTGTCGATGAAAATTTCAGTAAGAGGCGTTCCAGCCTTTAGCCCCATGTATTCAAGGGATCTCGCAACTGCGGCTCTTTTTCCTTCATCAGCAAAATCTTCTGGCGATGGAACTTTCGCGGTGATTGGAAGCGCATCTTCCGGACTAGTTCCCCAGGTCACTTGTGGCGCGATTTCCTCAGCCTTCAAGTGAACTTCGCGATCGTATTTAGCGCCTTCGTCTGAAGGTAAAGTTTTCCAAAATTTTACCGCCGCATCAAACTCTTCACCTTGTGGCGCGAGTGGGCGGCCACGCAGATATTCAAAAGTTTTTTCATCAGGAGCGATCAATCCAGCTTTCGCGCCAGCTTCAATCGCCATGTTGCAAACCGTCATTCTGCCTTCCATCGAAAGCTCGCGAATCGCGCTGCCTGCATATTCAATGACTGAACCAGTTGCGCCGGCAGTGCCGATTTTTCCGATGATGGCGAGTGTAATGTCTTTTGCAGTTACGCCGTGGCCGAGCTTACCTTCAACCTTCACCAAAAGATTTTTTGCGCGTCTTTGGATTAAAGTTTGCGTCGCCAAAACATGTTCAACTTCTGAAGTTCCAATCCCGAAAGCGAGCGCGCCAAAAGCGCCGTGAGTTGAAGTGTGAGAGTCGCCACAAACGATCACCATTCCTGGCTGCGTAAAGCCTTGCTCTGGGCCAACGATGTGCACGATCCCTTGTTTTTTGTCGTCGAGATCAAAATATTTAATGCCGAATTCGCGACAGTTTTTTTCAAGAGTTTCGACTTGAATACGCGAAGTTGCGTCTTTGATGCCGCGCGTTCCTTGACCGCGATCGGCGGTAGTTGTTGGCACGTTGTGATCGGCAACCGCGAGATGTTTTTCGGGATGGCGCGGGGTACGATTTTTCATGCGCAAACCTTCAAAAGCCTGAGGCGAAGTAACTTCATGAATGAGCTGGCGATCTACGTAGATCAAGGATGAAGAGCCGTCATCATCAACTAAATGCGCGGCCCAGATTTTGTCGTAAAGTGTTTTTGGCATTGTGCGGAAGTTGAAGAATAGCGAGGAAAATCAAGCTCGCGCACAATTTTTTTTCTGGACAAATTTGCAAGTAAGAAGTTTTTTGCGCGGCCCATTCTTTAACCCAGATCCGTCATTAGAATCACGCCATTATCTCTACTAACCCTTAATTCTATTAGCCTCGTTCTGCGCTCCGCTCCGTCAGCGTATGCATGCTACGCTTCCGGTGCGGTGCTCGCTCGAGACCAATAGAATTAAGGCTTAGCGAGATACTGTCATGATTCTAACGACGGATCTGGGTTTAACCCAGATAAAGAGATGGATTAGAAGCTGCATCGAATGGAGCCAAAAAACAAATCGTTGATATAGAAATAAACATGTCCGGCCACTCACAATTCTCTAACATCAAGCATCGCAAGGGCGCACAGGATGCCAAAAAGGCAAAAGTTTTTACCAAGATTTTGCGTGAGATCACGGTCGCTGTAAAAACTGGCCAGCCCGATCTCAACTTTAATCCGCGTTTGCGTAATGCGGTGATTGAAGCGCGGGTGAAAAATATGCCGAAAGATCGCATCGATGCGGCGATCAAAAAAGCAACGAGCGAAGTTGGCGGCGATGGTTTTGAATCAATCCGCTACGAAGGATACGCGCCGCACGGCGTGGCCCTGATCGTTGAAGCGCTCACCGATAATCGCAACCGCACCGCGAGTGAAGTGCGCAGCATTTTTACTAAATCTGGAGGCGCTTTGGGTGAAACTGGTTCGGTTGGTTTTATGTTTGATCACGTTGGCGTGATTCAGTTTGAGGGCAAAGTTGCCAGCGAGGAATCGATGTTTGAAGCCGCGTTAGAAGCTGGCGCAAACGAAGTTGAATCTTCCCTTGATTATCATGTTGTGATCACCGAGACCGAAAAATTCAGTTCTGTTCGGGATCTTTTAATCGAAAAATTTAAAGATCCACTTTCGGCAAAACTCGACTGGAAAGCGAAAGTTACCGTCGAAGTTTCCGACCTCGAACAAGTGCAAAAACTTCTGAAGATGATTGATGCTTTGGAAGATTGCGACGATGTGCAGATGGTTACTGGGAACTATATTTTCTC
>CAMBXE010000034.1 GCA_945871805.1 Rhizobium sp. Q54
CGCAATGACGTGTTGGTTTCGTACGTTCCACCGTCATTGCGAGCGTAGCGCGGCAATCCAGAAATCTGGTTAAAATCCCCCGGCGGATTTGATAAAAAATTTTTTCAGGCGCGGCAATTTATTTACGAGACCAAGGCCAAAGTCACGTAACAGGCTGATTGACAGACTTTTGGTTTCGAAGAGTGAATTTAAAATGTCGGTCGCGACTAACATTTTTCTCGCTTCAGATTTGGTTTTTTTATTGTAGGTCTCAATTAAATTTTGATCAGAATTTTTTACTAATTCGCACAGAATATTAATCCCGGTAACCGCCAAATTAAATCCCTGGCCAGCGATTGGGTGCACGCCACAAGCGGCGTCGCCGATTAGTAACATTTTTTTGTGAAAGAATTTTTCTGCTTCGATTGCGATTAGCGGGTAAGAAAATTTTTCGGAAATTACTTTTATTTCACCAAATTTATCCTCTTGGCAATCTTCCATTTTTTTCATTAATTGCTGCGCGAAGTTTTTTTCATCGAGAGCCAAGATCACTTGGGCCAGATGGTCTGGTGCGATCCAAACAATTGAGGAATGATTAGGATTTTTTAGCGGAAGAATTGCCAGTGGACCGCCGGGAAGAAATTTTTCGTGCGCAATATTTTGGTGAGGAAGTGCGTGCTCGACGTTAAAAACAATCGCCGTTTGTCCGTATTTTTTTGTGGTGGTGTGAATTTGATAAATCTCGCGAAGCTTAGAGAATCGGCCATCGCAGGCGAGGAGAAGCTTGGAGCGAATCACCTCGCCACTGTCGATTTTTACCGCGACTTCATTTTCAAATTTAATCTCTTGGTAAAAATTCGGCGCAAAAACCGAAATATTTTTTCGCTGCAAAATCTGATTACGCAGCGCGTTGTGAATGTGGTAATTTTCGATTATTTGTCCGAGATCTCCGCCGGTCTCGCGCTTAAGAAAATCAAGGAAGAAGGGCGATTTGTAATCGGTGATTTTAATGTCTGAAATTATTCCTGCTTCAGTTTGCAGCTCGTCAAAAATTCCGATTTCTTTGAAGAGTTTTAACGAAGCTGAAGAAATCGCGTAAGCCCGGCCATCCCTTTTTTTATCTTCCTTGAGGATGTTTTGCTTCTCGATGATTGCGATTTTTAAATCCGGCGAAACATTACTTAAAGCAAGCGCCGAAGTCATTCCTGCAAAGGATCCGCCGATAATTGTGAAGTCGAAATTCATTTGAGCTGAGTTTGGTAATAGACCCCGTCATGCGACGGGATGACAATAGGGGACTTTGTGACCACGCGCTCTAAATGTCATCCCCACGAAGGCGAGGATCCGGGAGGTTTTGCAATCTGCTCTGAGTTTATTTTGTTCTGGATCACCGCTGATCAAGGGGGTGACAAGATAAAGTTTTCAACTGGTGACAATTCGTCACCAGTTCATTTTAGATCATCTTTTTTGGATCAACCCATTCGTTGAATTGTGCTTCGTTGACTAGGCCGGAAGCTAGAGCGGCGACTTTTAGGGTAGTTCCTTCCTTGTGTGCTTTTTTGGCGATTTTGGCGGCGTTGTCGTAGCCGATGTAAGGATTTAATGCGGTTACTAGCATTAAAGATTGTTCGAGTAATTGCTCGATGCGTTCGCGATTGGCGACTATTCCAACAAGGCACTGATCAATGAAACTGTTAATTCCGTCATTCAAAAGATTGAGCGATTCAATCACGTTGCGAATAATCATTGGACGGAAAACGTTTAGTTCGAAATGTCCGTTCGAGCCACCCACAGTTACTGCCACATGGTTTCCCATTATTTGGCAGGCGATCATCGTTAGCGCTTCGCATTGAGTTGGATTCACTTTTCCCGGCATTATTGAAGATCCTGGTTCATTTTCCGGAAGGCTGATTTCGCCAAGTCCAGAGCGGGGTCCGGATGCCAAGAAGCGAATGTCGTTGGCGATTTTCATGCAAGAAGTTGCGAGGGAATTTAGTGAGCCGGAGAAGTTCACTAACTCGTCGTTACAGGCCAAGGCGAAGAATTTATTTTTGTTGGTGAAGAAGCTGTCGGCTCCGGCCAAGCCTAGTTTGGTGAGATTTGAATCTTTAACTTTCCAAACTCCGTCGGATAAAGTTGTGCGACCTAAATCGAGATCCAAAAGTTTTTTGTGCAATGCTTTTAAACCAGAAACCTCGGTGATTTTTTCGGCGAAATTTACCGCGAATTTTGGGTGGCAATTAAGTCCGGTTCCAACTGCTGTTCCGCCTTGCGCTAAGGCCGTGACGTATAAAATCGACTGAGAAATAAATACTGCGGCAGTTTGAATCTGAACTTTGTAGGCAGAAAATTCCTGACCCAAAGTTACCGGCGTCGCATCCTGTGTGTGGGTGCGGCCAATTTTAACAATATCCAAAAATTCTTTTTCTTTTTTGCCTAACTCATTGGCGAAGCGCACAAGAGTTGGAAGAAGCTTTTCGTAAGTTGCGAGAACTGTCGCAATATGCATTGCTGTAGGGAAAGTGTCGTTTGAACTTTGTCCTAAATTTACGTGGTCGTTGGGGTGCACCGGAGATTTTCCGCCTTTTGTTCCGCTAACTTTTTCGTTGGCGACGCCGGCAATTACTTCGTTGGTATTCATGTTTGTTTGGGTGCCGGAGCCTGTCTGCCAAACAACCAGAGGAAAATGATTTTCGTAAAACCAATCGAAGCGAGCGAGAATTGTGTCAACGGCATCAACAATTTTATCAGCCAAATCTGGAGAGAATTTTTTGAATTCATCAGACTTCGGATCAGTCGCCATCAAGTCTTTATTTGTAAGAGCCGCCGCCTTCTTGATTAACAACATCGCTTGCACAACTTCCTTCGGCATTTTGTGGCCAGGATTGTGATTTTGAATTGGAAAATTTTCTACTGAGCGCTGTGTTTGAGCGGCGTAATAAGCTTCGGCAGGAACTTTAATTTCGCCGAAAGAATCCGATTCGATTCGGAAATTATTGGTCATTAATGCGTTAATTGATGAGAAGAAAAGGCCGGTCTGTAGCTTGTTTGTTTCATGAGGGTATTTGGAGCAATTGCTGCAGTTTTGAGTATGTCGACAAGCTCTTGTTTGCTCTCAATGCTTGGAAGGTCTCCGGCTAGGATTTTGGTAACGATTTTAGCGAGATCGGATTTAGCCAAAATCTCCGCATCTTTTTTGCTTAAGCCTTTCAATTCACCAACTCTCTCTTCGCCTAATTTTCTAGAAAGATCTTTGGTGACAGAATTACATTCTGTCGAATCGCCACAACTTACTTTTAAGATTTTTTCTGCCACTGCTTTTTCACTGCTTTCTTCAGCTTGTTTAACTCCAAAACCAACCAAAGAAAAAATTACGGAAGCGGGCTGACCAAAAACAGGAACTAATGAAGATATTTTAGAGAGTAGATCTGTGGCGCTTGAAGCTGCGCCATTCTTTAATTCAAACTTGCCGCCGTGAGCTACTGCCGCCTCGGCTCCTAGCTCATTTAATTGCGTACGAATAGTTTGGCGATAGGCAACAACTGATTCTGCTTCTGTTCTGTTAAGTGTCTCGGCCATTAGTTAATCACAGTAACTGCTCTTCTATTTTTATTGAAGATCGATTCAGTCGCGCCGAAGAAGGCGGGGCGTTCTTTGCCGTAGGAAACAGTTTTGATGCGCGCAGCTGCAACACCATTTGCGATCAGATATTTTTTTACTGAGTTCGCTCTTTTTTCGCCGAGAGCAATGTTATATTCGCGAGTTCCGCGTTCGTCGCAATGGCCTTCAACAGTGATTTTGATGGATGGATCGCTCTTCAACCAAGCGACTTGCACATCAAGAATTTTTTTTGATTCGTTGTTAGCGTCGAAAGAATTGTAGTCGAAGAAAATACGATCTTGCACCTCAACTTCTTGCTCTGTTCTTTGGTCTAGAGCTTCTGTTTGTTGTTCGTCGAGAGTTTGATAAATGCTTGGATCGTTTTCCATTGAGCCATCTTTAACCGCAGTTTCATTTTCAGTTACGGCTGAATTATTTTTAGCGTGGCAGGAAGCGAGTAAAAAAATTGCGCTTAGAGTAAGAATTTTCTTAAGCATTTAGGCCTCTTAGATTGTGTTTGGGGGGATGATTTGGAAAGCGGCGGAAGTTATTTTCTGTGCGATCAAAATGTCAACCTCTGAGAAGTTTTTTCAGAATTCTTGCCGCACTTTGAGTGCAATAAAATGTGATTGGTAGGTAACGCGTTTTTCAAATTGGTAGTCGATGCCAAAAATAATATCGTCAATGTGGTAGCCATTTATTTCTGCGCCAAATCTTAAACTGCCTGGATTGATGGCCGATACCCGTGAATTAAAACTAGAATTTTGTCCGGAGAAACTGCTAACGACATCGGAGGAGCGATTGATGAAATTATAGCCGTAAGATGTTTTGAAAACGGTGACAAATTTTTTGAATTCGCTGAGTTCACGAATTTTTTCTGACCAGCTTAAACCTGCGCCTATTCTGCCTTCAAGCACATCTGAATCTGAGTTGCTGACTTTAAGATTTAGCGAGTCGGCACCTTTTTCATTGTAGCTGTTAGTGACGCTGTGAAGAAAGCTCGCAGAAATTTCGGGGATAAAATTGAGCTCGCGATTTAGTTTTTTGTTCATTCCAGCTCTTAATTTTGCGACGTAACTTGAGCCGCTGTAATTTGCTGAGGCTGTAGAGCCAACCACAGGAATGGCGCGGTTTGAGGAATATTGGCTAAAAGCAATTCCGCCAAAAGAATCTAAGAAAAATTTCTTAAAATTGTGACTGTTGTAAAAGTTGAGTTGGTAAGTGTTGGCGGAGGTTTTTTTCAGAGAATCAAGAGATTTTGTTTCTGTGCGAGCAAAGCTTAAAACCAGTCCTGACGTAGTTTGTGACGAGAATTCGTGATCTAATCCTAGAGAGACCCCGCTTAAAACCGCCTTGTAGCCAACATCTTCTGAGGTCGCGTCTTGCGTGGCTGAAGCGCCAAATGGCTGAACCCAAAATCCGTTTCTAAGTGCACCACCTTGTTGTTGTAAATTGAGCGGATCAACCGGTTGATTTGTGGAAAAAATTTGTGCAAAACTGGTGCCTTGCGCGGGCAATTCGTCAGTGCCGGCGCGAATTTTGTCGAGACGCATTTCTCCTGTTTTAAGTGAGCTATTAACCACATTAATATTGCCGATTGCCTTGCCCCTGCTTGATGGCGGCGCAAGCTGAGTAAGGGTTTGTTCGAGCTCGCTGTCGCTGAAATTTTTGCTGTCGAGATAGTTCAAGAAGTCTTGTCGTTTGCCGCTGCTTTCGCCGCTACCAAGGTTTTCGTAAATTTTTTTGGCGTTATTATTTACGGAAATTTCACTGGCGCTGAGATGGTTAACATTAAGCAGTAAATTATTGCCGCTGACTTCGGTGCTAAGTTTGAGCAATCCGCAACTGCTCGCGTTACAATTATTAACTTTGATGTCGGAGATCGTTTGCAGAGAAGAGCCGCTGCCAGCGCTGATTAAAGTTAGTTGCTGACCGCTGCTTAGATATTTACTGGCGGAAGAAATTATTAATTTTGAATTGGCGTCGATGCTCGCTGCGCCCTTTACCGTAAGGCTTCCCAGGCCAATACTATTGTCGGTTATTTTTAAGGTGTCGCCGGAAAGTAGCGAAAAATTTCCGGAAATTATTTGGTCGTTTGTTCCGAGGTTGATTATTCCCGAGCCAATTCCCGCAAGGTTTCCCGCGAGTGTTAAATTATTTACTGCGCTTAAATTTAATGTTCCGCTGACTGAAATATTGCCGACAGAAATATTGCTTTCTGGTGTAAATGTTGCGCCGGAAGAAATACTTAAAGTGCCGGCACCGCTTAGAGCGCCAATAAGAGAAGAGCTAGAATTTAGGGCTAAATTTGCGCCGCTGCTAATCGAAATAGTTTTGGCTTCGATTGCATTATTGGCAGTGAGTGTGCCGGAGGAAATATTAAGTGAATTTAAATTCGAGAAATTCGCAGATTGAGTGAAGTTGTTGGTGACGTTAACGGTGGCAAGATCAGAGCCATCAACGGTTCCGCTAATTATGCCGCCGGAAATATTTAACGTGCCATTGCCGATTCTTACGCCGCCGCTCAAGGTGCCGGAATTGTTAATTATTGTGCCTTCGCCTTCGTTGTAGATCGCGTATTTTGAGGCGCTGATTGTGCCGGAATTGGTGAGGGTGGAATTGGCGCCGTCGATGCGGATTCCGTAGTCTGTGCTGTCATTGCCGCCGTTGATTGTGCCGGAATTGGTGATTCGGGTGTAGCTGTCATTGGTGTAGATTCCGTGCGCATCGGCAGCACTGATTGTTCCAGAATTTATGACGGTGCTGTAGTTGCTTACGCTCGCTGCGGAATTTGTTCCAGCGCCGGTGTAAATGCCGTAAGCGCTAGAGCCGAGAGTGGTAATCGCGCCAATATTATTTACTGAAGAAAAATCTCCGGCGATGCTGACACCTCGTGCTGAGCTGTTGGAGGTGGAAATTGTTGCGCCGGTGGCGTTGGTGATTTGATTGTAGTTGCCAGTTGTTCTAATGCCGTAAGCGCTCGATCCGCTAGTGCTGATTGCGTAAGTATTTCTGATTTTTCTTGGGCTTAAACTTGTGCCAACTTGCGTGCTGTTAATTCCCGCGCCGCTAGTGTTCGTAGCGATTGTAGTAATGTTGGATGTTGTGATGTAATCGCTTTGAGCTAAGGATAAAGTGATCGCTTGAGCTTGTCTGGTAACAAGCAAGCAAAATGCCAGAAAGGCCACGTGGTGAAACATGGGGTTTGGGTGTGTGGTTATTTGTGTGAGTTAGAGTTTTTTCGCGATTTTGAGGCCAGAGATTAAGACGGCAAGAGTAGTGAAGTAAGCAATGAGCTGTGCACCTGCTGGTTGATCAATGTAGCCAAAAAATATGTGTAAGAATTTTCCGAGAAAACTTTGTTGTGATAAAATTATTGAGAGGTCGAATTCGCCAAGAGCGGGCGTGATTTGGGCGTTGATCCAAAAGCCAATTCCTTGCGCGGCAATTCCGGCGGATAAGAAAATTAGGAGCCAAGTTGTGACGATAAAAAAATATTTTCCAAAAGCTTTGAGGATCCCGAGATAGAGGGCGAAGCCGACGGCGGATCCGAGAATTAATCCGACGATTAATCCGAAAATAATTTCCGGAACTTCAGTGCCTGAGACGTAGTAGCTGTAGGTGAAAAGCACGACTTCGGCGCTTTCACGAAGTACTGACAAGAAGACGACTACTAATAATATGTAGAGAGGTTTTTTGCCGTCGCGGACGGAATTGCTCAAACGCTTCAATTCTCCGGAGATAGATCTGGCGTGCTTTTGCATCCATAAAACTGTCCAGCCAATCATTACTCCGGCAGAAATTAAAACGAGTCCGTTGAAAAATTCCTGACCCATTCCGTCGAGACTTTCAGAGATTCTGTCGGTGAAAAAAGCGAGAAGGAGAGAGGCGAAGATGCCAAGAGTTAAGCCGCTGACGATCCATTTTGTTCGACCAGGAATTTCTTTGGTTGCGGCGGTTAAGATTCCGAGGATCAGCGAAATTTCAAGAATTTCACGAAAGACGACGATTGCGATTTGAAGCATTTGGGAGAGATTAAATTTTGTGAAAAATCATTTATCTGTTTACATCCACTATCCTTTTTGCAAATCGAAATGTCCTTACTGCGATTTTAATTCGCACGTTCGTGACGGCGTAGATCATGCGCGTTTTCTGAGTGCTTACGAAAAGGAATTAGAATTTTTTGCGAAAAAAGTCGGGCCAAAAAAAGTTGTGACAATTTTTTTTGGCGGCGGAACTCCTTCGCTAATGCCGGTATTTTTGGTTGAAGGAATTTTGAAAAAAATTGCTGAATTGTGGGAAGTCGCAGAAAATTGTGAGATTAGTTTAGAGGCAAATCCTACATCGTCGGAAGCGACTAAATTCAAGGCTTTGCGCGACATTGGCATTAACCGTCTTTCGCTCGGAATTCAGGCTTTAAATGACGAAGATCTAAAATTTTTAGGGCGCGAACATTCGGCAAAAGAGGCGATGCAAACAATCGAAATTGCTGCAAAAGTTTTTGAGAATTTTTCTTTTGATCTGATTTATGCGAGGCCGAAGCAGACTCTGGATCAGTGGTCTGATGAGCTGCGAAGGGCAATTGATTTTGGCACAAAACATCTCTCGCTTTATCAATTAACGATCGAAAAAGGCACAAAATTTTTTACCGAATTTCAGCAGAAAAAATTTCAAATGCCGGAAGAAAATCTCTCGGCAGAATTTTATGAAATGACCAATAGTGTTACCTCTGACGCGGGTTTGGCGCTTTACGAAATTTCTAATTACTCACGCAAAAATTTTGAATGCCGTCACAATTTAGTTTATTGGAAAGGTGGCGATTATTTAGGAATTGGTGCTGGTGCGCACTCGAGAATTTATTTTTTGGGGGAAGAAGAGAGGTCGGCAATCACAATGCTTCATGAACCTTTGGCCTGGCTAAAAAAAGTTGAAGAACTTGGTGCGGGAATCCAGAAATTAGAAAAAATTTCAGCAGAAGAACTGCGCGAGGAATTAATCTTGATGGGTTTGCGTTTGCGCGAGGGAATTAGCGGCGAATTTTTTGATTCTAAGAAATTGCAGAACCTTGTGAATCAAGGATTGATCGATGTTACGAAGGGTCGTGTTAAAATTTTGGATGAGGCAAGGCTGTTGACCAACTCAATCATTCAGAAGTTGATTTAACCACGAGGTTGCAAATAAAAAATCGGTTAATAGGGTGCCCGCCCCTTTTGGATGTTCTACTTAATTTCAAACATTAAATTTACTTACACATGCCTCTTTACGAGACTGTTTTTATTGCACGGCAAGATCTGGCAGCAGAAGACATTGATACGCTTACCGACAATCTAGCGAAGATCGTTACTACTGGTGGCGGCAAGGTTGTTTCCAGAGAATATTGGGGAGCAAGAAATCTTGCTTACAAAGTTAAGAAAAACACACGCGGACACTACGTCTTTCTAAGCCTTGATTCTGAATATGGGGCGGTTGCCGAGCTTAATCGCGTGATGGGTTTTAATGAAGATATTATCCGTAGCGTTACTTTCAGCGTTGAAGAACATCAGGACGAGACGCCGTTATGCATCGCCAAGAATGCTAGAGATCACAAGGCTGGCAAGGTTTATACTAAGAAAGAGCCAAGCAAAATTGATTTGGCGATTGAGCAAGTTCAATTCGATATTTAGGAGTTTCAATGTCTAGAAGTTATCAGAACAAATCCACCAACAAATCCGCCAATAACAAGTCTGCAGCTAATAATGCAGCTCCAAAAGCTGGAGAAGAGGGCTTCATTAAAGTTTCTCTGGTTAATCAAAGCGTCTTCATCAGAAGAAAAAAATCTTGCCCACTTCGCAGTATTCCGCTTACAGAAATCACCTACAAAAACTTGAAGTTGATCAATAAATTTTTGTCTGAACGTGGTAAAATTTTGCCAAGCAGAATCACTAACGTTACACCAAAAAAACAAAGAGCCTTGGCTAACGCAATCAAGAGAGCGCGTTTTTTGGCGCTCATCTCCCCTATTAAGAAAGACTAACTTTCAGACTCAAATTTCCGATGAAAATTATTTTAATTTCTGCCGTCTCTAAGCTTGGTAAAATTGGCGACATCGTTGAGGTGACCAACGGTTATGCAAAAAATTTCCTAATACCAAGCAAGAAGGCGATTTGTTTTACTTCGGCCAACTACAAAGTTTTTGAGGCAAAAAAAGCCGAATTCGAACAGGCGCACATAAATAACCTGGACTCTGCTTCTAAGGTTAAAGCAAAAGTTGCGGGAAAAGATTTGGTCATTATCGAAAATGCTTCGGATGATGGAAGACTCTACGGCTCAGTTAGTTCGTCTGTAATCGCCGCAAAAATTAACGAAATGCTTGGTGAAAAATTAGTTTCACGCGCTGACGTTTTCTTAAAAAAACCAATCAAGGAGATAGGTGTTTACGTAGTAAAGTTAAATCCTCACTCTGATATTTCTTTCGATGTTCGTGCGATTGTAACGCGTAGCGAATCGGAAATTGAAGCGCTTCTGCGCGGTGGAAAAAAGAATAAATCTGAGCAAGAATCAACGGCACAAGAATCAGTTTCTGATTCTTCTTCTGATGAAGAGCAAAAAAATACTAAACCCAAGAGAATTAGAAAAAAGGCGGAGGTTTCTACTGAGGAGTAGAGGGCCTTCTTCGGGAGTTGGTTTTTTTGTTAACTTATTTGTTGACAACTAAAAACTGACAAGAATTATGTTCGCCCTTCTAATTTTTGAAGGAAGTAATTAAAGCTAAAAAGTAAACCATAAGTTTACCTTTAAGCGAAGATAAATAAAATCTTTTACAGGTTCTTTACAGAGCCAAAAATCAATATTTTAAGAGCAAAGTAATAATCTCTCGAATAGCTTAAAAGTTTTTCGAGAGACGGATATTTTATATTCTCAAAGTTTTGGTTGAAAGATTAGCTGTTTAACAATCGTGAATAATTGATAACTAAAGAATACCGCAAGTTAGTGGAGTAGAAATATTCATGCTAATTTAGCGAATTCATAAACTGAAAAAGTTTATCTCAAGAAAAAAAACCTTAATTGTATTTTCAATTCATGTGTGGCTCTTCTTCTGTTTTTGAAGAGGGTTGCATGTTTGCAAGCGCAAGCGAGCAAATTGCAACGGGGGATATAAATCCTCGAGCAAGCGTGCAGATTTATTCTGCACATAGATTTAGAAATAAGCAAAGTAAGGGCATTTGATGGATGCCTTGGCATAGAAAGGCGATGAAGGACGTAACAGGCTGCGATAAGCCTCGGGTAGCTGCCAATAAGCTTTGATCCGAGGATTTCCGAATGGGGTAACCCGCTCTCTTTTAGAGAGCATCCTTAACTGAATTCATAGGTTAGGGAAGACATACCCGGTGAACTGAAATATCTAAGTAGCCGGAGGAAAGGACATCAACAGAGACTCCGTTAGTAGTGACGAGCGAACGCGGACCAGGCCAGTCCTGGTTTTTTATAAATTAGAATAACCTGGAAAGGTTGACCATAGAGGGTGATAGTCCCGTATAAATAGATATAAGAAGCCAGGCTCGAGTAGGGCGGGACACGTGAAATCCTGTCTGAACATGGGTGGACCAGTTCATCCAAGCCTAAGTACTCTTCTATGACCGATAGTGAACTAGTACCGTGAGGGAAAGGTGAAAAGAACCCCGATAAGGGGAGTGAAATAGATACTGAAATCGAATGCCTACAAGCAGTTAGAGCTCCATTAGGGAGTGATAGCGTACCTTTTGTATAATGGGTCGGCGAGTTAATTTTGTTGTGCAAGCTTAAGTCGTAAGATGTAGGCGTAGCGAAAGCGAGTCCTAACAGGGCGATTTAGTACAGCGAATTAGACCCGAAACTAGATGAGCTAGTCATGGCCAGGTTGAAGGTAAGGTAACACTTACTGGAGGACCGAACTCATTAATGTTGCAAAATTACGAGATGAGCTGTGATTAGGGGTGAAAGACTAAACAAATCTAGATATAGCTGGTTCTCCGCGAAATCTATTTAGGTAGAGCGTTAGATATTACTGTTGGGGGTAGAGCACTGTCAAGGCTAGGGGGTCCAAAAGACTTACCAAACCTTAACAAACTCCAAATACCAACAAGTACAGTCTGGCAGGCAGACGGCGGGTGCTAAGGTCCGTCGTCGAAAGGGAAACAGCCCAGACCATCGTCTAAGGTCCCTAAATTATCACTAAGTGGGAAAGGAAGTCAGAGGGCCAAAACAACCAGGAGGTTGGCTTAGAAGCAGCCATCCTTTAAAGAAAGCGTAATAGCTCACTGGTCTAAATAAGCCTTCTGGCGCCGAAAATGTAACGGGGCTAAAGTGATATACCGAAGACATGGATTGCTAGGCATTGTGCCTAGCAGTGGTAGCGGAGCGTTGTGTAAGTCTGTGAAGGTGAATCGTCAGGTTTGCTGGAGATATCACAAGTGAGAATGCCGACATGAGTAACGATAAAAAATGTGAGAAACATTTTCGCCGAAAATCTAAGGTTTCCTGCTTAAAGTTAATCTGAGCAGGGTTAGTCAGTACCTAAGGCGAGGCCGAAAGGCGTAGTCGATGGAAATCAGGTTAATATTCCTGAACCGAGTGGAGAGTGACGGAGCGTTCTTTTGCGTATCTTCTTATTGGATTGAAGATGCGTCGAAGTTGCTTCCAGGAAATAGCCCCACGATAAGACTGTACCAAAACCGACACAGGTAGATGGGTTGAGAATACTAAGGCGCTTGAGAGAACTACACTGAAGGAACTAGGCAAAATGCATCCGTAACTTCGGGAAAAGGATGGCCCACCGTGGCGCAAGCTGCGATGGGTGGCACAGAAATGGGGGTAGCGACTGTTTACCAAAAACACAGGGCTCTGCTAAATCAT
>CAMBXE010000035.1 GCA_945871805.1 Rhizobium sp. Q54
TCCCAAAATCAACCGGCGCCCCGTAAGGATTTAAGCGCTGTTCCGCTACGCTTCACAGCTCTTAAATCCTTACGGGGTTTTTAGAGATCCGTCCGATCACCAGTGAATTGATTTTTTGGAGGGGGACACAAGATTTTTTTAACAGCCGAAAAATGGTTTAGTTATGCAGTAGAATCTGGTTACATACCTCCATCTACACGCGAGGAATCAAAAGAGCATGGCAATAACTCTGTGGTAAAGGCTATTTTAGATCCAGAAAAAGGAGTGCAAAAAGAAATTACAAAAATTCCTCCCAAAACCCATTCCTCAACAAATCCTTTATACATTTTTATCGGTGAACAGCACGATGATTTTTCTAATGTTTCTCTAGTGAGTAAGATGTTGGAATCTTGCGCATCTAGAGGATTGAAGACGGCATTTTATTCGGAAGATAATTCACAATTAGAAAAAATGGGACGCTTTACATACCCAGATGGCAGATGCGGAGCCGATAACCTTCCTGATAATTGGAAAGAAATTGCCGCTGCGGTTGATGACAATCCAGCTCATGATAAAGACGTGAGGTTGTTGGGAATAGGCCGCAGGGCAACAGTTTTTGATCCTTTTCTTGAGCCAATAGCAGGCGTGTTTCCTGGTGAGGGAGAATATGAGGGAGAGTTTACTGGTGCAACTGGGGCTTTTTCTGAAGTGGTAAAAAGAATTACTGATGACACAGCTGAAGGTTTTATTGGCATAAATCCGGCGTTTCTGCCATCGATAACAAGCAAGCTGGAAGCGGCTCAACAAGCTGGCCATGACATCAACGATCCTAAAAATTTTGGTCATTACGTCAAACGTACTGGCATCGATCCCAGCCTTCTGCTATCTTCAGCAATAGCTGACCACATGGCTGGTGAAATTAAAAAATATCAAACAGATGAGGATGTTGTCATAGTTTTAACCGGCAATCATCACACCGAAAATGTAGCAGATAGACTCGGAGTCCTTAGAAACGAAATGGTTATGATTTCCAATTGTAAAAATGAGTTTGCTAAAGATGGCTATTTGAAGGGAGTAGATGTGATGCCATTCGAAGTGGATGGACAAACTAAAATGCCAATCATCCCACCATCAATTGAAGAAAAATTAACAAGAGTGGTTTGTGCAAAAATCATGGAGGGACACACGGAAGTCATGGATAATTTGGACAAGGAGTTGGGAATTGGAGATCATCAAGACGATTCTGGAGCAAAGGAAATTCGAGAAAGTTGGGCAAGTGCAGTATCTGGAAAGAAATCAGAACCAACGCGAGAAATATAACCTTGCATCAAAACTCACATTTTCGAACTTTTTTAAAAACTAGATTTGTGAAATTTAGTTAACCTAAAGAGCCTTAGAGTGATAAGGCTAAAATCAACATCGACGACAAGTTTTTAAAAAGTTCGAAAAGTATCATCCGCCCGTCATGTGATAAAGTTCTAACTTTTCGGTTAAGCTTAGAAGTGACTTGAAGCCTTACGTATCAAGACTCCGCAAAACAGAGAAAGTTAGAAACCGAGTATCGCATGCTCCGCCATAATACCAAAAAAACATAGTCTCTAACCAAGATTATCAGCCAGAGAGTATCTCGCGAAACGCCAGTAATTAGGGCGTCTCGCGGTATTTCGATTTTCATTTCACATTCACCTTCCCCTCTCTAAATCTTCAGATTTTCCTCAAATTTTTAGCAATTCTCTCTCTGTTTCTCCGTTTCACCTGCACCTTTGCGAAAAAGGTGAACATCGGTAAATGCTGGATTCAGGAGCTTTTCATAAAACTTTCCCCTTTGCTACTCCGAGTGGATTTTTTGGCTTTTTTGCGAACTTCTCGGATCGGCTTATGAATCTTTTATCATAAACAAAATGACTTTTTTAAATTTTTGTTTATCCTTTTCGGTATGAAAACTGAGTTCAAAATGAGCTTTTTTATCAAATTAAATTTATGATCCAAAGCCTGACATATCGCAAAGCCGCAATAAATGATCTAAACGCAATAGTTAATCTTCTTCTTGAAGACGAGCTCGGTCAAACTCGTGAGAGCAAAAAGCCAGAATTAAATCAGAGTTATGTTGATCCATTTTGCAGGATAGATATTGATCCCAATCAATATCTTATGGTCGTAGAAAGCGACAAAGAAATTGTTGCAACATGCCATCTAACAATAATGCCCTCTCTTACCTTTACAGGCTCTACAAGAATGCAAATTGAAGCAGTGCGCGTAGCAGAAAAACATCGAGGTCAAAAAATTGGTGAGTGGATGATGAATGCTGCAATTTCTTATGGAAAATCAAAAGAAGTGACAATTCTGCAATTAACGACAAATAAGAGGCGTCCTAGAGCGAAGAATTTCTATGAAAAGATCGGCTTTGAAGCAAGCCATGAGGGGATGAAATTATATTTAAAATGATCATGAAAAAATACGAAACAGAAAGATTATCGGATTTGTTGGTTTAAATATTCCGACTTATATGCCTGACTGCGTAGAGATTGGCTGGTGACTGCGAAAAGAATTTTGGGGAAAAGGTTATGCCATCGAAGCAGTAAAAAAGTGGCTTTCGATAGTATTTATCAAGTAAGTTCTTTATTTCAATAAATTTGATAATGCACAAAAATCACGCATCTTCAATTAGCTTGAATGCACCTAAATGTCTTTGCGAAACAAGGAATTTAAAATGTCTACAACGATAAAAAGCTCTGAGCTTCAAGCCTTATTCAAGGAGGCACTAGAAGGTAATCAAAAAAAATATTCTGACTTTCTTCTTATCAATACTAAGATTTTAAGAGGTTTTGTAAAAAAAAGAATCGCGTTAAATGATGTTGAAGATGTTGTTCAAGAAATTTTAATTTCAATTCACAAAGCACGCCACACTTACGACGGGATTGGGCCAATAATGCCGTGGATTTTTGCAATTGCTCGTTTTCGCATAGCTGATTATTTACGTAAGACTTACTCCAATATACGCTTCGAGAATTGTGACTTTGAGGAATTATGCGAAATTTTGCCTGATGTAACTATTGAGGGTAGAGGCGACGAATACATAGATGACATTTTAAAAAATGCGCCTTCACGCGAAAAAACAATTATAACTATGATGCATATCGAAGAATACAGTGTTAAAGAGGTTGCGGCCTATTTAAAAATGACAGAATCGGCAGTTAAAGTGGCTGCGCATCGTGCTATAAAAAAGATAAAAAAAGATTTTACTTAAAATGAAAACAGAAGAACTGATTGCAAAATTAAGTAATGAGCAAAGTAAAAAAACTCTGCAAACCCCAAGATACTATGCTTCCTGGCTTGTGGCGGTCTTAATTATCTACGCAATTTTGGTGCAATTTTATTTGGGATTGCGCAGCGATTTGTCGGCGCAGCTATTAAAAAAATCTTTTTTGTTAGAGATATTTCTTTTGTTTTCTTTGGGAATTTTTAGCGCAATAGCTTCAATATTTTTAATTTATCCAGACTGCCACCAAAAGAAAATATTAATAAAAATTCCCAACTTTTTATTGGTAGCAACAATATCATTTACCCTGCTGCAACTGCTTTTGCCAGAAGAATCGCTGCTATTGATAACAGCAAATTCTCATAACATTGAATGCTCAATTTGCATTGCCGCCGTTGCGATAATTCCTTCTTTGCTGATATTTAATTTAATTAAAAAAGGAGCTGCGACCAGTTTTAAAAAAGCTGGATTTTTTGCCATATTAACAACCACAAGCATCGGTTGCATCACTTTAAGGTTGGCTGAAAACAATGATGCGGCGATGCATCTTCTTGTTTGGCACTATTTGCCAACCCTTTTATTTAGCTGCTTAGGAGCGCTTGCCGGAAAATATTTTTTGAAATGGTAAATTTTTTTTCGCAGTTTGTAACCAAAGCTAAAAATATAACGAAATCAATTGGTGTAGGGCAAAATTTGCACTACTAATTATTAAAAAATTAAATCAAAAAAATATGTCAAACTCTAAAAAACTTACCAACGCTGCTCTAGTTGGTCTTTTTGCCGCTAGCATTTTAACTGCTGGAAATTCTTTTGCCGCTCATGAAGCAAAATCTGCTTGCAACGGTAAAGACAAAGCAAGTGCAGAAAAAGCTAACTGCAAAACAGCTGACGGCAAAGAAAAGCACTCTTGTAAAGGCCACAACTCTTGCAAAGGCCAAGGCGGTGATGGAAAAAATTCTTGCAAAGGAAAAGGCTCTTGTAGCACCCAAAGCAAATAAGATAAAACTTAGGCAACAGAGGCAAAAATTTGTCTCTGTTGTTTTATTTTATGAAGCACAAAAAAATACCGATGCAGGCTAAATTTGGCCTCGGTTTACGACCAACTCATTACGAATATATTTTTGCCAACAAGCCGAAGGTTGACTGGTTTGAGATTATCTCAGAAAACTTTATGGAAAGCGGTGGCAGGCCTAAAGCCAATCTTGCCAAAATTAAAGAGCTTTATCCAATTGCAATGCACGGCGTTTCGCTTTCGATTGGAACCGTTGATCCTTTGAATTCTGAATATTTAAAGAAGTTAAAAAAATTAATTAAATGGGTGAAACCGCTTTGGATTTCTGACCATCTTTGTTGGACCGGAGTTGCTCATAAAAATACCCACGACCTTTTACCACTTCCCTACACTAGTGAGGCACTGCGACATGTGGTGCAAAGAATCAAGGAAGTTCAAGATTACTTGGAAATGCCTTTGGCTTTAGAAAATCCCTCAACTTACCTTGAATTTAAAGACTCAAAAATACCGGAAGCCGAGTTTATCTCAGTAATGGCTGAAAAGTCTGGATGCAACTTGCTGCTTGATGTGAATAATGTTTATGTGACTTGCTACAATCACGGGCTTGATCCAAAAAAATATATTGATTCTTTGCCATTGAGCAAAGTGATCCAAGTTCATCTTTCTGGTCACAGAAACAAAGGAAATCACATCGTTGATACGCATGATGATTATGTGATTGATGAGGTTTGGAATTTGTATAAATATGTTGTGAAAAAAGCGGTGCGCACGCCAAATACAATGATTGAGTGGGATGATAACATTCCAGAATTTTCAGTGCTTTTCGATGAACTTAAAAAAGCCAAAGCTGCCGCAAGTGATGCTCAGAATTATGTTTTGCCAAAGATTTCCATCAACAAGCTTGAAAGAAAATCACCAGAGATAAGTCATCTCAAAGATTCACAAAAATTGATGCAAAAAGCCATAATGCTTGGCGAAAATTTTGACAGCAAAGCGCAAGAATGGATTTTTGATAAAAAGAAATTTTCAGCTCAAGACCAATTAAGTGTATATGTTGACGCTTATCGTTATCGTTTAAATGATATTACAGTAGAAGATTATCCGGCGCTAAAAAATTATTTAGGAGAAAAAAAATTCAACGATTTGATTTGGGATTTTGTTAACAATGAGCAGCCAACCAATTTTAACATCGCAAAATATACGCTGAAGTTGCAAAAATTTTTAGAAAAAAAATATCCAAAAGACATTTTCGCCCACGAGCTGTGTTCTTTGGAAACAATAATAGCACAGTTGCATGAGCCAGAAGAAACCGCGCCGCTTGAACAAAGACACCTAAAAAATATGACGGTGGAAAAGTTAATGGTCTCAAAACTATATCCGCGCAAAGCCTTGAAGTTGCTGAATCTTAGCTATCTGGTTAATAAATATTACCAAGAAGTAATGGATGAAAAAAAATCAAAACCAGTAAAGAAAAAAAGTTTTTTAGTTATATTTCGTCACGAAAATTCGGTTTGGCGAATGGATTTAGAGAAAGAGGAATTTAAATTATTACAAAAATTATTCAGCAAAATGAAGGTCGCTGAAGCCTTGGCGCATAATAAGAAACTAAGCCCAGAAATGATTTCAAAATGGTTTAGCAAGTGGATTAACAACGGACTGCTCGCGGTCCATAATTATTAAAATTAAACGGAGAAAATATGTTTATACTAAATTTTTTGATTTTTTACCCAAAGAAAATCGCTTCTTATTTTGAGTGGGCGGGTCCGCTTTTAGCGCGCATAATTGTTGGTTATGTTTTTATGCTAACTGGCCTGGCTAAGCTACAAAATCTTGATGAGATAATTAAAAATTTTGAATATTGGGGCGTGCCTTTTCCACATTTTACCACTCCCTTTGTGGCTGGATGGGAATGCTTCGGAGGCTTGTTTTTAATGCTTGGATTGATGACTAGAATTTGCGGTGGCGCACTTTCTATTGTTATGATTGTGGCAATAATTTCGGCAAAGCTAAGCGAAATTGATTCGTTAGAAACTTTGCTTGGTTTTGAAGAGGCAATTTATTTTGCAGTCTTTTTCTGGTTAGCAATTTGTGGTGCAGGCAAGGCTTCTCTAGATTATTTACTTGAAAAAAAGATTCTAAACAGGTTCTTACATAAAAATTAAAGATCTCAATATTGACTTCGTTATCGCCTAAACTTATTTCAAATTTTTTATCTTCAGTTGTAACTATTCGTAAAAATTCAACGAATACTAAGTTGTACGATTGAATAAAAAATTCATTCGATATTTTATTTAAATACTTCAACAACATTTCTAAATTTATGAAAATGAACAAAAAACTTGCTACCAAACTAGCTCTATCTTCTATCTTGGCTATTTCATTAAGTGCCTGCCACAGCCCAAAAATGGGTCAAAATGATGGAAGAGAATATACTATGACCATTAAAAACGGTTTGGCGAAAGAAAAATTTGCCCCGATTTTGATCGTTTCAGATGCTGATGACAGCAGAATTTGGGTTGGCAAATACGTTTCACCTGAAGCTCATACTCAATTTACAACTGGTAACCCACAACCTCTAGCTAGAACACTTGGTGGTGATCAAGATGTTCCAGGAAAATTGCTTCCGGGTGGCGAAGTAACTTTCACCTTCAAAACCAGAGCTAAAACTGCAAGAATCACTGCAATGGTTCATCCAGACTTCACTCCTGATAATTATGTGACTGCAAAAATTGACTTGGAAAAAGGTGGTATGACTCAAGTTAAGCGTTACGATATTGGTGATGATGAAAAACGCAAAACCGTTGAGTTCGTAAGCGATGCAGGAACTGTATCAATACGATAATAACCTGAAAAAATTCATAAAATGACAGCCCTTAAAAACCTAAGTATTATCTCAAGTTTATTCGTCATTTTTTCTTGTTCGACAGATCGCCACTCTGTTGACAAGGTTAGGGCTGAGCCTTTTGAAGAGGTGCAAATTAATTTTAGTCGCAACTGGGATCACGCCAAAGTTCACCCATTTACCGGAGCTGCGGCAATTGACATTGATGGTGATAAAAAAATGGAATTTTTTATCGGTGGTGGCAACAACCAAGATGATGCTTTGTTTTCTTACCAAGATGGTAAATTAGTTGATATTATTGCCGGTACAAATCTATCTAGCAAAACCGCCACTTATGGCGCAACTTCAGTTGATATTGATAACGACAATGATGTTGATTTGATCGTTGCGCGCGACAATGGAGTTTACATTTATCTCAACAAAAAAGGTGTTTTTACAGAAAAAAAATTAACAGTTAATTTGCCAGAAAACTCAGTGCCTTTTGGTGTTTCGGTTTCTGACATTGACCATGACGGTGATGGAGATTTATATATCAGCACCTTTGTTGATTTTCCTCATTTCAAATCAGCAACTTTCAATAAACCAGATCATGCCAAGCCTAACGTAATGTTGTTAAACGAGGGCAATTTAAAATTTACTGACATCACCAAATCTTCCAACACAGCTTCAAAGCAAAACACTTTTCAGTCAGTGTTTGCAGATCTTAACGACGATGGTTGGGATGATTTAATCGTTTCGCAAAATACCGGAGAAGTTGAAATTTTTGAAAACCTAAAAAACAAAACCTTCAAACGTGTTGGAGTTAGTGGTGAAGGATATGGCTTCTGGATGGGGGTTGCATTTGGTGACGTTGATCGTGACGGCGATCAAGATTTATTCTTCACTAATGTTGGAACCACAATTCCATTATTTTTAACCAAAGGCGACTTAGATAAATCTAAACAAAACCCAGTAAATGACTGGTTGTTACTTAGAAATGATGGAGAATTTAAATTCACCAACGTGACTAAAGAATATGGTTTATCTGGCCACGGATTTGCTTGGGGCGCGGCTTTTGAAGATGTGAATAATGATGGAAATCTCGATTTATTAGTAGCGCAAAATTACATAAAATGGCCGCTACACAAGTTCTACAAGCTTGATGGTAAAGTGTTGTTGCAAGTCAAAGGAAAACACCGCACACCGAAATTTGTTGATTATGCCAAAGAGTTAAATCTCAAAAATTATTATTTCGGTCAAGCGCCTTTGATGATTGATCTGAATAATGATGGCAGAGAAGACGTGGTTTGGATCAACATGGAAGGTCCAACAAAAGCTTTCTTAAACAAAGCCAGCGAAGGTAATTTTATTAGCCTGTCTTTCCCGGATAAGGTTTCCTACTTCGGTACCAAAGTTAGCCTGCTGTTTAAAAATGGTAAAAAAAGCTACAGCCGAGTTTTGTTAAATAGCTCTTCTACAATGGTTGATCAGGCCAATGATCTTTCTTTTGGAATCGCTGAAAAAACAGAAATAGATTCTGTGGTGATTGAATTTCCAAATGGCAAAAAAGAGATAATCAAAAACCCTGCGATTAATCAGAAGTTCTACATCAAGTAAAAGAAAGGAGTCGCAAAGGTTATCACAAAAAACCTTCAGCGATGAAGCGAGATTTTTAACTGATTAGTTTTGTGAAAAAATTGTTAAAAATGACTCTGATTTGACGGAGTTAATTTTACTTAGAGAGCCAAGTGCAAAGAGGTTGGGTAAAATTCCACAAAACTAAAATTAATAAATATGAATTACATCGAAATTGGATTATCATTTTTAGAAGGATTAGCACTGATTGCGAGCCCGTGCATTTTACCAATTTTGCCGCTGATGCTTGGTGCTTCAATTGATGGCGGAAAAAAACGACCACTGGGAATTATAGTTGGATTCGTTATTGCCTTCACCGCCTTTGCCATGCTTTCACGCCAAATTGTTAACAGTTTAGGAATTAATCTCGACATCATAAAATATGGTTCTTTAGCGCTTCTGGCTTTGTTTGGCGCAATTCTTTTATCAGAAAAATTATCAGCAATTTTCAGCAGTGCGACTTCTGGTTTTGCAAATTTAGGAAATAAATTAAGCACCAATTCTCAGGACGGTTTTTGCAGCGGAATTCTTATTGGAATGTTAATTGGATTAATTTGGACACCTTGCGCCGGCCCAATTTTGGCGGTCGTCTTGGTACAAATAATTCGTCAAGAATCTAACGTGCAGGCTTTATTTTTAGTTGGCGCATTTGCTATCGGCGCAGGTTTGCCGATGTTTATAATTTCATTAACGGGAAGGAAAATTATGTCTAAATTAAAATTTTTAACCACACATGCAGAAATTATTCGCAAAAGTTTCGGTGCTTTAATCTTACTTACCGTTTGCTTCATCGCTTTTGATGGCAATACAAAATCATTTTTTGCTGTTAAAGAAACTACAAAAATTTCTAGCACAAATGGATTGCAAGACGCTTTAGAAAATCCTTATCCAGCGCCAGAAATTGCCGGAATTCAAAATTGGTTAAATTCAAATCCTCTAACAATTGCATCATTAAAAGGTAAGGTTGTGCTGATTGATTTTTGGACTTATTCCTGCGTTAACTGCACACGCACTTTGCCTTATATTACAAAATGGGATGAAACTTATCGCGACAAAGGATTGGTAATTATCGGCATTCACGCGCCAGAATTTGAGTTTGAGAAAAATGCTGAAAATGTGCAAAATGCGCTGAAATCACACAACATAAAATATCCCGTAGCGCTTGATAATAAACTCGACACTTGGACAAATTTTCAAAACAGATATTGGCCTGCGCATTACTTGATTGATAAGTCAGGAAGGGTTGTTTACACACATTTTGGCGAAGGAAATTACGACAAAACAGAAAATAATATTCGTCAGCTTTTGGGCTTAAATAAAAGCGAAAAAACAACTTCGGAAAATCAAAGCTTTAATCGCAATCAAACTCCCGAAACTTATCTTGGTTTTGCCAGAGCAAAAAATTTTGCGAGCGTTGAAAAATTAAGTAAAGGAAGCGCAGCATTTACTCTACCTCAATTCTTACCTTCTGATAATTGGGCGCTTTTTGGAAAATGGAAAATTGAAGCAGAGAAAATCACAACGCAACAAGCAGGCGCAAAATTACAATTAAATTTTACAGCGAAAAAAGTTTTTTTGGTTTTGGGTTCAAGCAGTTCAAAACCAATAAATGCAACTTTGAAATTGAATGGAAAATCACTTGAAAAATTTTCCGGTAAAGATGTTAAAAAAAATCAGATAATTATTGCCAAGCACGATCTTTATGAATTGGTAAATCAAGATAGCGCAAGAAATGGCTTACTTGAAATTACTAGTGCTGACGCGGGTTTAGAAGCTTATGCTTTTACTTTTGGAAATTAATTAACTTACATATTTTATGAAAAAAATAATTTTCACTTTGCCTTTTTTATTTTTGTCCCTTGCCGCAAATGCCGCAGACATGACCACAAAAAAATATCAGAAAAATATTAATAATCTGACGCCCAATCAAAAATATATTACACAAAAAAATGGCACTGAACCAGCATTTCGCAATGAATATTGGAATAATCATAGCGACGGAATTTATGTTGATGTCGCTTCTGGCGCTCCGCTTTTTTCTTCTAAAGATAAATATGATTCTGGAACTGGTTGGCCAAGTTTTACGCGTCCAATTGCGCAAAGTTCCGTAGTTGAAAAAACTGATAGCACACTCGGTATGAAGCGCGTTGAAGTGCGCTCAAAAGATGCCGATTCTCACTTAGGACATATTTTTGATGATGGACCAGCGGATAAAGGCGGAATGCGTTATTGTATCAATTCGGCTGCTTTAAAATTTATTCCCAAAGAATCATTGCAAAAAGAAGGTTATGGTGAATTATTGAAAGAGTTTGTTAGTGGTGCGAAGCATTAAGTGTCAAGGATTAAAAATATCCCGTGAAGCCTTGATTTTAGTATCTCCATTTTATCACTTTTGCGCCAAATATAATCACCTGTTAAATTAATAGGGATAACTACAGAATTCAGATAACGTACGTTAGGTTAGGGCTTTATTCACGATGTCATTTCCCGCGGTTAAGTAAACGAGATCTCCGCCTTTAATCGTAGCTCCGAGGTTGGTGATGTTGCCGCCATTGCCGCTAGAATCTTTTTGAGCATTGAGTGAGACCATTTTCCCGGCTTCGATTTTAGTTGGAGTTGCGGCAGCGATGGCGGCTGTGGTTGCTGTGGAGATGTTGTTGATGTTGGTGGCATTCATCACGATGTCTTCATCAGCTTGGACTGTGTAGTTGGAATTGTTGATGTCTCCTGCTGCAACCATGAAGATGCTTCCTCCGGCTTGTGAGTAGTTGTTAGCGATGCTGATGTTACTTCCTGAGGTGATTTCGATGTCGGTTCCGGCGGAGAAGATGGCGGCACTTCTTGCGGTTGCGGCATCGTCTTTGAGTTTGTTAGCGGTGGCCAAGGAAGAGGAAGAAAGAGAGGAAGCGGAAGGGGTAGAAAGAATCGAAGAAGTTGGGATTGAAGCGCCACTAATCGTCATCGCGAGCGCATCCTCTTTACTCGTCATCGCGAGAAGCGAAGCGACGTGGCGATCCAGATTGTTGCCCTGGATTGCCACGCTAG
>CAMBXE010000036.1 GCA_945871805.1 Rhizobium sp. Q54
ACGCCACTCAAAGCGCTACCAACACCACTCTGCCTAACTTTTCTAGCCATAATTTCTCCGTCAATTTAAATTAAAATTAGCTGAGGAAGAATGAGCTAACGCTCATTCTCTTTCAGCTTTTAAATTGACACGGAGTGGTGGACGTTCTCACGCTTTCGTGCGCGGTAACACTTCTGTGCGTCAGTAACACTTTCGTATGTGAGAAACACTTCTGCGTGAGAATCGTGACTCTTTCTGAAGCACTCACTCTAAGCCACCACCTCACACTCTAAGATGTAACCCTGCACTCTAAGCTGTAACCCCGCACTCTAAGCTGTCACCCCGCACTCTAAGCTGTCACCCCACACTTGTTGCGGGGTCCATTTATAATTAGTTGATTAAGTGAATCATCACTTCCAACGCCGGTCTTTTGCCCATTAAATCTTCAAGAATTTTTAACAATTTCGAGCGCAAAGATTTTTCGATTTCAGCAAAAATTTTTGCTTCTTGCAGTTTTTTATTTTTCTTTTTCTTCAAAAAGCGAAGTCCGAATCCATCATGTAAATCAAGCTCTTTGGCCTTATGCTTTAAGAAGAATATTATTTCTTTTTTGATGACTTCTTCGGCGTCTCTGTCGCGTTTGAAGTCGTAAGAACCAACCGCAATGAGATTAATTTTTGAAACTAAACTCAGAGAGTCATTTACTGCGAATGAGACCATTACTATTCCAGCCATTTCTAACTTTCTGCGCTCACGAATTACTTCGCCTTTGAAATCAAGAAGCTGCTTGCCGTCAACACCAAAATATCCAACTTTTACCGAACCAACCGCGATCGAATTTGCCGGATTTTCTCCATCAATTTTTACCGCCAAACCATTTTCGATCTGGATAACGCGCTCTACTTTAGAATCGGCCGCAATCTCGCAGTGAGTTTTAGTGTGAAGAAATTCGCCGTGAACTGGAATGGCGATTTTTGGTCTTGCCAGCGCGTACATTTCGCGTAATTCATCTTGCGACGGATGACCAGAAACGTGAACGAAATGATCCTTTTCAGTCATTACATCGATTTGTTTTTTGGCGAGTTCGGCAAAAAGTTCGAAGATTTTTTTCTCATTTCCAGGGATAATTTTTGATGAAAAAATCATCAAATCACCTTTGGTAAAATGAATAGTTGGATGAAGGTTGGTCGCAATTTTGCGCGTTGCAGCTCTAGGCTCGCCTTGGCATCCAGTAGCGATTACGAGGATTTCTTTTTTGTCATAAAATTTCATTTCGCGATCGGAAATGAACTCAAAATCTTCGGTAAAAAACCCACTTTTTTTGCCGACTTCGTGCAGGCGATGCAAAGAAAATCCTGCGAGCACAACCTTACGACCCACGTCACGAGCGATGCGTGCGATGGTGTGAATGCGGGCGATGTTAGAAGCGAAAGTTGTAACGCCGACTAAGCCCTTCCTTCCTTCGATTAAACTTTTTAGTGATTCATAAAGTTCGCCTTCAGAACGTGAATGACCTGGGGACAGCGAGTTTGTTGAGTCGCAGATCATCGCGGTAATTTCGCCGGCATCACCTAAAGCGCGAATTTTTTCCTTTTCTGAAACTTCGCCGACAACTGGATTTGGATCAAATTTCCAATCTCCGGTGTGCAAAACATTTCCTTTGTGAGTGCGAATCAACAAAGCCTTCATTTCTGGAACTGAGTGAGTCAGACCAATAAAATCGATTTTAAATGGATGAAGATCTAACTGTTTTGAGCCATCAATGATGCGGATTGGAACCACTTTATCGAGTTTGTATTCTTCTAACTTCGTGCGCAAAAAATTCGCCCCAAAATTTGTGGCGTAAACCGGAACGCGCAATTCTTCCCACAAATATTGCACTGCGCCCATGTGGTCTTCGTGAATGTGAGTTAACACGATTCCAAGAAGATTGTGGCGATGTTGTTTGATGAAGGAAATGTCGGCGGTCATCATGTCGATGCCAGGAATGTCGTAGGCAAAGCCCAGTCCGCAATCGACCATTAGCCACTTGCCGTCAAGATGGTAGAGATTGACATTCATCCCGATTTCGTTGGCGCCGCCAAGAGGAAGGAAAAGAAGGTCGGAGTGATGTTTTTTTAGATTAAGTTCCATTGTTGTGTTCGTAAATAATTCTTAGGCCTTCCAGCGTCAGATCGGGTTCATGATGCTTGACCGAGTTCGTCAAAGCATCTTTAAAAATTTCGGCGAGACCGCCAGTGATGAGGTGTGTAGTTTTATGAGTTAGTTCTTTTTCGATTCTTTCAAGCATTCCTTCAATTAGCGAGATGTAACCGAAATAAACTCCGGAATTCATTGCTTCGATCGTTGTGGTGCCAATGACATTTTTTTGCTGCTTCACTGAAATTCTTGGAAGCTGCGCTGTGGCGTCGTGCAAGGCTTTGAGGGAAAGATTAATTCCAGGAGCAATCACTCCGCCAAGATATTCTCCGCCCTCGCCTACTACGTCAAAAGTAGTCGCCGTGCCAAAATCGACGATGATTAAATTGCCACCAAATTTTCTAAATCCGGCAATGGAATTAATTAGGCGATCATGTCCGACTTCATTTTTATTTTTGATTTTGATTTCAATCGGAAGATGAGTTTTATCATCGCCGAGAATAAGAATTTTTTTAGCAATTTCTTCAGGAAGAAATTTTTTTACCGCTTCACTGATCAGGCCAGTAAGTACCGGCACCACTGAGCCAATGATGCATCCATTAATTTTTAAACAATCGATTTTATCAGTAAGAAAAAGCTCGATCAAATCAACGGCGTAATCATCCGCAGATTTTTTAGTGCTGCTTGGTAAGCGCCATTTTTTAATTAACTTATCGTCATCGAAAAGACCGATGACGATGTTGGTATTTCCAATGTCGAAAGTTAGGAACATTTCGCACAAGCATCAGCGATGCGATTCATCGCATTTTTTAAAAATTCTTCGGAGGCGGCGTAGGAAATTCTGAAGAAATCTGGAGCGCCAAAAGCAACGCCAGGAACTACTGCCACCAGGGCTTCTTCCAGAATGTAAGCGGCGAAGTCATTGTCGTTTTCAATCACTTTTCCAGCGGGAGTTTTTTTGCCGTAAAGGCCAGCGCAAGAAGGAAATACGTAAAAGGCGCCTTTCGGAATATTGCAATTAATGCCGTCAATTTTGTTCAACATTTTCACCACCATGTTGCGACGTGATTCAAAAAGTTTGGCGTTGGTTTTGATATAATCTTGTGGGCCATTTAGCGCCTCAACTGACGCTGCTTGTGAAATTGAAGATGGGCTAGAAGTGCTTTGAGATTGGATCATCGCCATTGCTTTGATCAATTTTTCTGGACCAGCGCCGTAACCAATTCTCCAGCCGGTCATCGCGTAAGCTTTAGAAACGCCGTTAACTACGAGTGTGCGTTCTTTTAATTTTGGTTCAATTTCGGCGAGTGTGGCAAATTTCAAACCGTCAAAAATTAAGTGTTCATAAATGTCGTCAGCCATCACGTGAACTTGCGGATGACGCAATAAAACTTCTGCCAGTTCTTTAAGTTCATCGGCCAAATAGCAGGTGCCTGTAGGGTTGCTTGGAGAGTTAAAAATTATCCATTTAGTTTTCGGCGTAATTTTTTCTTCGAGAGATTTTGGCGAAATTTTAAAATTATTTTTTGCCAAAGATTCGACGATTACCGGATTTCCGCCGGCAAGCAAAACCATGTCCGGGTAAGAAACCCAGTAAGGCGCGGGAATAATTACTTCATCTCCCGGATTAATTGAGGCGATTAGCGCATTGTAAATAACTTGCTTCGCACCCGTAGAAACGCAGATCTCGGACGGTTTATATTCTAAATTATTTTCGCGTTTGAATTTGCTGATGATTGCTTTTTTAAGCGCAGCAGTTCCATCAACGGCAGTGTATTTTGTATCACCTTTTTTGATCGCTGTGATCGCTGCATCTTTAATATTTTCTGGCGTATCAAAATCTGGCTCACCCATTCCAAGAGAAATAATGTCCTTGCCTGAAGCCTTTAATTCTGCGGCTTTCATCGAAACGGCAATTGTTGGAGATGGCTTAATATTGGCGAGAGACGAGGCTAAAAATGACATGATTTTCTTGATTAGGTTAAGCGATTTAAACTAGGCTTTAGCTTGTCAAAGCGCGGGTTGACTTTTCAAAGGGCGGCGCGTTTTATGCGCGCATTCTTCCGATTCAATCTTCATTTTTTAGTAAATGTCATCCTCCGGCCAACTAGCTACCGATCCGCTATTTTTGGGCTTAACTCGACCATCAATGTTATTTGGAGTTAGCTACACTTTTGCTGCACTTAACGGAATTTGTTCGCTTCTAGCTTTCATCATCACCAACAAATTTGCCTTCCTTTTAATTTTGCTTCCAGGCTTACATCTGATTGGCTGGTTCATATGTTTAAAAGAACCACGCGCCATCGAACTTTTTATCGCTCGCACATCGAAATGTAATATTTGTCGTAACAGATATTATCACGGCGGCACTAACTCCTACGACGTTTATTAGATGCATAAATACAGAACACACAATTGCTTCGAGCTGAGCAAATCTCATGTCGGACAAGTGGTAAAACTTTCCGGCTGGGTTCATTCAAAACGCGATCACGGAAGTTTGATCTTCATCGATTTGCGTGACCATTTTGGCATCACGCAACTCGTTACCGATTCACTGCAACCAATCAAACTTGAATCAGTAATTACGGTAACGGGAGAAGTTGTTGCCCGCTCTGCCGAGGCGGTAAATCCAAATATCAAAACCGGAGAAATCGAAATTAAAATTCATGAATTAATCGTTGAATCTGCCGCTGAGCAAATTCCATTTCAGATCAATGACAATAACGAATATCCCGAAGAATTGCGTTTGAAATATCGCTTCCTTGATTTGCGTCGTGAAAAAACTCACAAGAATATTATTCTGCGCAGCCAGGTGATTTCAAGCATTCGCGCTGAAATGACCGGCCAGGGATTTTTGGAAATTCAAACTCCAATTCTTACTGCCTCATCTCCTGAGGGTGCGCGTGATTATTTGGTCCCTGCCCGTCTTCATCCTGGAAAATTTTATGCTTTGCCACAAGCGCCGCAGCAGTTCAAGCAGCTTTTGATGGTTTCTGGATTTAATCGTTATTTTCAAATCGCCCCATGTTTTCGCGACGAAGATTTGCGCGCAGATCGCTCGCCAGAATTTTATCAGCTCGACATGGAAATGTCTTTCGTCACGCAAGAAGATGTATTTAGCGCGATTGAGCCGCTGTTAAAAACCATCTTCAAAAAATACGGAGTGAAAAAAACTTCCGACGAAAATTTTATTCACATTCCTTACGAAGAAGCGATGCTGAAATACGGCATCGACAAGCCTGATTTGCGTAATCCGATTTTAATTTCTGATGCGAGTGAAATTTTTCGTGGCTCAGATTTTTCAATTTTTGCCAAACAAATTGAACAAGGCGCAACCATCCGCGCAATCCCCGCGCCGAAATGCGCAACGCAACCAAGATCATTCTTCGATAAAATAATTGAATTCGCGCAAGGCAACGGCGCCAAGGGTTTAGCTTATATTATTTTCGATGAAATGGGCGAAGAAAAAGGTCCAATCGCAAAATTTTTGAGCGCAGAAAAGTTGCTTGAATTAAAACGAACTGCCGACTTACAAAATGGTGACGCGGTTTTCTTTTCTTGCGGAAAAAAATCCGAAGCCGCGAAAATCGCCGGTCAAGTGCGCATAAAACTTGGTCACGATTTAAATTTAATCGACGAATCAATTTATAAATTCTGCTGGATCGTCGACTTTCCGATGTATGAATTAGACGAAGAAAACGGCAAAATTGAATTCTCTCACAATCCTTTTTCAATGCCGCAAGGCGGGCTTGAGGCCTTGAATTCACAAGCCCCTCTCAGCATCAAAGCATTTCAATATGACATCGTTTGTAATGGAGTTGAGTTGTCTTCTGGCGCAATCAGAAATCACAAACCAGAAATTATGTACAGAGCCTTCGAGCTTGCTGGTTATGGTCGCGAAGTCGTTGAAGAAAAATTTGGCGCGATGCTTAACGCTTTCAAATTCGGCGCGCCACCGCACGGCGGAATGGCGCCGGGTATCGATCGCATCATTATGCTTCTTGCTGACGAACCAAATATTCGCGAAGTAATTCCTTTTCCGATGAATGGCAAAGCGCAAGATTTAATGATGAATGCACCGGCCAACGTTTCGGAAAAGCAGCTGACAGAATTGAATGTTGATCTGAGTAAAAAAGCGAGAGAAGCCCTCTTTGGAAAAGGAGGTGGCGCTTAGCATTGGAGAATTTTTTTAATCAAGTTCGAGATAACATCGAACAAGAGACTCTTGCTGAAGTTTTTATGAATTAGGCCTGGAGTTAAAGAATTCTAAAAAATAATTTTCTCAATATGCCTGCGTGATGGAATGGTAGACATAACGGACTTAAAATCCGTGGGGAGCATATCCCTTGCCGGTTCGAGTCCGGCCGCAGGTACCATTCATAGTCAAATTTAACCCAGATCCGTCATTAGAATTGAGACAGTATCTCGCTAAGCCTTAATTCTATTAGTCTCGGGCGAGCACCGCACCGGAAGCGTAGCATGCATACGCTGACGGAGCGGAGCGGAGAACGAGGCCAATAGAATTAAGGGTTAGTAGATGATAATGGCGTGATTCTAATGAGGGATCTGGGTTAATTTCTTGCCAATGCGGCCGGAATTAAAAATTGACGATTCAAGCTTCGTTTTCACCGAAGGCCGCAGGCACCATTCGATGCGATTTTAACACTAAATTATTCGATGAACCTACCAAAAAAAATAGCACATCTTTTCGCGCTGATTTTCTTGGCGACGTCGCTTTTTTCTTGTACTGAAGGTTGTGTTGAAGCTGATGAATTCGACTCCCAATCAATAAATATTGAATCCAAACCGGTACAAATTTATGGCTCTTACGAGCCAGCTAATGGCGGCCAAAGAGTGGATTGGAATGATCCGTCGTTAAGGTCTAACGGCACTGAATTCTTGATGGAAATCACTGGATCTTGGACATCTTTGCAAGGAACAAATGCCGATACTCTAGAAGCACTACCGCGCTGCAATACCTGCGCTAAAAAAGATGGCATCGCTAATTGTATTTGTTACGAAAGCCAAGAGCCTACAGCAGAGAAAGATCCGTCCGGACAATTTTACACCAAAGCAGCTGATGGAGCTACACTTAACTGCGCCTCCAGCGCCAACCATCAAGATGACTCCGTAAGATGCACTTGCACTAAGCAACATGGCAAAGCCACTGACTACGGCATTCACCATTTTCCACGCGATCTTTTATACAAAGACGAAACAGTTAAGCTCGCTGATAAACAGAGTAATTGTAAGTATGATCGCGGTATGGGTGCTTATATGGCACTGTGGGGATCTCGCGGGGTTACTACGCCAACCAGAACTTATCATCTATTCTCGGAAGAAACTATTTGTAACGTTCTTCTCAACGCACAGGGAAAGTGCTTAGACTCATCTGGCAATGACAGGACGCGCTATATTTTTCGCAGCGCCAATAGTCGAATTTTCATGAAAGACGATCACGATGGAAATGATGACAAAGATACCAACACCGCCAATGACGAATACCACACGTCAAACGAGTATCTCAAAACCATCATGTATGACACCTATTACCAAGATAATTTTGGCAAATATAATGTTCAGATTTTGCGCGGTGTCGGTAACGCAAAAGATGATGGATTGCTAGAGTCTTTGGTCTCCGTAGTAGAAGACGCCCTTCTCGGTAAAATCGATGATGACGGCAAAAGACCAGGAGGAATAATCCGCTTCATGTATTTGGCCGTCGTTCAAGATTCCGGCTTTTCCAGCGCGATGCAAATGTCCCTTATTTTTTACGTCGCACTTTTTGGCGCCGCTCACATTTGGGGGCTGGTCGAAATGAATCGAAAAGAGCTCACAAGCAGAATGCTCAAAATCGCCCTAGTCATGTTCTTCGTTAGCCCAACCAGTTGGTATGTTTACAATCAATTCATCGTTGGCTTTTTTATGGACGGCATGAATTACGTGATTGGCATGTTTATGTCTCTATCCGATGCAAATATCGAGCAAACCTCGATGATCAAAATAGCGCAGATGGACCGAATGGCCGATACAAGTAGCGCTACTCGTTTCGCTTACATCGATCTCATCATCAAAAAATTGATGTCCATGGCTACGGCGAAAAAAATTGCCGCTTTGTTCTTCAGCGACTTCTTCGGCTTGTTCTACATGGTCATGATCTATGTCGTGATTTTCGTCTTCATTGCCGTAATGCTGATTGTCGCGACGATTTACGTCACCAACTTGATAAAACTTATTTTTGTATTGTCGATCGGGCCAATATTTATCGTCTTCACTTTATTCACCAGAACCGCGAGCTATTTCAATAATTGGCTTGGCTACATCGCTGGCAGATCCTTTGAAATGATCATTCTATTTATCGTTCTTTATCTCTTCGTTACGATCATCGACAAAAACTTCACCGAGATGCTATCCTACCGGGTTTGCAGTGAACCGTGGGGAATTGGACCACTCAAACTGACCATTTTAAAAACAGTTAATTTTAACCGCGACTTTCCACAGTGGCTCCTTTATTTCGCTGCTATTGGCGGGTTAATTTGGGTTATGAATGATTTGATCGACAAGCTTCCAAATGTTACTGCCGCCCTCTTCTCTCTTAAAATTAGTGGTAAAGCTGCGAGTCATGGCGTCATTCTTGATACTTCTGGGAATGCAGCAAACTATAGCTCTGGAAGCTCGGGAGCAATCGCCGGAGGAATTGCCGGTATGGCATTATCCGGCGCTGTTGGAGTAGGTAATAGAATAATTGCTCCAGCTGCTTTAATAGGAATGTCAGCCTTGGGCTCTTTCGCCAACACAACTGGCATCTCCTCTCTTTACAACAGTGCAACTAGCGGACTACCCAACAACCCAGTTGGCGCTAGCTTCATGAATCAAGCCATGAATAGCGCAATGAGTGCCGGACAAGGAAAGAATGCGGAAGGCAAAGAAGGCGCAATCAGAGCTGCCTTCATGGATTCAATGCGAGCACAAATGGCCGCACAACCTCTAAAAATGACTGCGATGGGCGTTAACGAAAAATCGCTTACTGCCTTCATGGATCAAAAATTAGTCAACGAGCCTTTAAAAGGCTTTATTGCCGAAGCGGCAAAAGAAATGAAAGGCTTGTCTGGTGATAAAATGCCAATTGGCAAAGCAGCAGAAAATTTCATAAAAGACAGAGCTCTAGAATTAGCTAAAGACAAAATGAGCGCATTATCCTTAAGCAAAGCAGCTGCTCTTCTCGAAGAAAAAGGAATGAAAAATTTAATGAGAGATTCATCCAGTCTTACTGCCGCTCAAGCGGGAAAAGCCTTCGCCGGCAATAAAGAACAAGCGGATAAATTCCGAGCTCATCTCGCCGAACGTCAAGCCGAAAAAAAATTGAAAGATGATCGAGCCTGGAAAAATCCTATTAGCCTTGGCTTAGTAAGACTTGCAGGAAATATTTATCATGGCTTACCAATGACAAATACTCCTCATCGCAATCCAGGTAGAATGCAAGGCAGCTTCGAACGCGCACTAGATCAAAAAGAAAACCCAAAACCTTGGCATGCATATGTCAATCCATTGAAGCCTTTTACCAGTGTTGGAAACGTTGTTAAGCAATCTGACTTCTTGGATAAGCACGTATTTAGTCGCTCTAAAATTGCCGGAATGGCTGATGAAGCCAGACTCAACGCCATGCGCTCGCAACTTGAAAATCAAAAAACTCGTCAAGATCTAGATTCAGCCAAAATCAATAAGGAAAGAAAGCAAATGATGAAGGACAATGCCATAGAAGATAAGAAGCGTGATTTCTTCCAACAGACCCTGCGCGACAAGGCAAAACAAGATGCTCTAGATACACTGAAATCTAAACCAATACTAAGAGCAGAAACTCCAGTAGAGGAAGTCGAGAGAATGGGAAATATGCAAAGTAAGAGAAACGAATTATTAAGAGAATTCGGCAAAAATGATGGTCGAACTCTTTTTGAAAAGGCAGAAACGCTTAGTCAGCTCAATAAGCTACTAGGGATTGGCGGCAAAGATCCGCAAATTGAGCTCGCTAACATGATTAACAAAAAAGGAAAAGAAACTGGCTCTGAAGATGATTTGAAAAAAGGACTCTTCGCTAAAGAACTTGATGAAAAAACCGCCAAAGAATTTGCTGACAAGGAACGAGCTAGAAACGAAATAACTTCTAAAGATCACAAGAGCGACAAGGATATCGATGAATCCCTAAGAGAAGCTCAAAAACGCGCACTTGATGAGTTGGCAAAGAAAAAAATTACAGAATCAGATTCTGCTGATGCCGCAAAAAAATTAGTCGAATTGCTACTGCCTAATAAAGAGGCGTCGATTCAAAGCGTAAAAGATGCCGATAAAGCTCTAACAATAATGGAGGAGGCAACGAAAAAAGCTGCAACTGTCACAACTCTAGAAGAAAAGGCGGCCATTCTCGATGAGGCCAAAAAACAAGTTACCGAATTCGTTGCAACCAGCTTCAAAGTTGAATTTGGCGCCAGCATTTCTGATGCCTTAATGAAGGAATCCAACATCGGCCTAAAAGCCGGAAGTATCTTGCTCGATGCTGCTCAGAATAAAGTCGGTCCTGTTGATGAAAAAATCCTTGCTGCGCTTGAGGTGAACAGTCATCAAGCTCACGGTCAATTAAAAATGGCCAAGATGGATAAGCAGATGAAAGAAATGGAAATCTCCCAAGCGGAAGCTTCAGGAGACAGCAAAAAAGCCTCTGAATTAAGAAGTGAATTGGGAAAACTTGAAAAATCACTTTTAAGTATCCAGGGAAATTATGACTCACTTACTCAGCAGTTAAAATCTTTGAAATAACTATAAATTGAAGCAAGTTATGGGCAGAGAATCTAGCTCACTAAATCACAAACGAACAAATTAATGCCAAATTTTATCGAAGATGACGGAATTTTATTGCCAGAATTTTTATTCTATTTTGATGACTCTAAATCGTTGGTGCTGAAGAACCCGCTTCTCAAACTAACAACTCCTAACTCGATAAATCTTTAGTAAAAAAATCCCCAATAGTCGGAATAAAATTTGGATCAAAAAATTCTTTAGCTTTTTGAGCTTCAGCAGTTTCCTGATGTGATTCAGAATCAGCCTCAAATTATGCCCAACTCCTGTTAGCAGTGCATTGATCTGATCACCAATAATCCCTTTAAGCCGGCAAAGCCCTAGCTTCCCTTCTTGCTTCATGTGTCCAATCATTGGCTCAATCGCTGATCTTCTCTTGAGTTGCTTCTTGAGTGATTTTGTAATTCCCCTTCTTTGTCCAGAGATGA
>CAMBXE010000037.1 GCA_945871805.1 Rhizobium sp. Q54
TTCGACGGAGAAAAATTTTCTTTGATTGATGCATGTCTCGCCTCCGCTTTGAAGCCACTCACTTTCATCGACAATAAATTCACTCTCGAAATTTTTGATCTTCATAAAAAAGTCGCGACTTACGCTGAAGGCGTGATCACTCGCGGATCCTTACACAAAGCCCTTCCGACCGATTACGAAGAAATCTTTAAATCTTACCTTGAGCGTAAAAAGTCACACTTATTGACGATGAGTTTTTCGTTGTAATGAAAAAAATCTCCATTCTTGGATCGACCGGATCGGTTGGAAAAAATACCGTTGAGGTAATTCAGAATGATCCAAAAAGTTTTTCGGTGATTGCTTTGGTGGCAAGAAATGATGTGAAGACTTTGATCGCTCAAGCCTTACTGCTCAAGCCTTCTTACGTGGTGATTGAAAATGAAGAAAAATTTTCTGAGCTAAAATTGGCACTAAAAAATTTGAAGAAGTGTGAAGTTTTGTGTGGACGAAATGCGATTCTTGAAGTGGCGAAAATCAAATGTGATTTGGTGATTTCTGCAATTACAGGTGCGGCCGGAATGTTGCCAACCCTTGCTGCAATTGAAGCGGGGTCTAACATTGCTTTGGCGAATAAAGAATCATTAGTTTGTGCTGGAGAATTTTTGATGGCAGCAGCAGTGAAAAATAAAGTAAAAATTCTGCCGGTTGATTCTGAGCACAACGCAATTTTTCAGATTTTTGAAAATGAAAATCTTGAAGCGATTGAATCGATTACCCTTACGGCATCAGGCGGTCCTTTTTTTAATTCTAAAAAAGATCCAAAGAAAATTTCAATCGCCGAAGCCCTGAAACATCCGAATTGGTCAATGGGCGCAAAAATCTCGATCGATTCGGCGACCATGATGAATAAAGGCTTGGAAGCGATTGAGGCTTTTTATCTTTTTCCAGTTTCTAAAAAGCAGATTAAAATTTTGATTCATCCGCAATCGATTGTGCACGGTTTGGTAAATTACCAAGATGGCTCAAGCCTTGCTGCGCTTAGTATGCCAGACATGAAGGTGCCGATTTCTTACGCACTTACTTTTCCAAAGAGGATGAAGATCAAGCACCAACAACTCGATTTGGCAAAGGTGCAGAAGTTGGAATTTTTTGAAGTTGATGAGAGAAAATTCCCGGCAGTGAAGATTTGTCGGGAGGCTTTAGAGACTGACGGATCAGCACCCGCGGTACTTAATGCAGCGAACGAAGTTGCGGTGGAAAGATTTTTACGCGGGGAAATTTCTTTTGATCAAATCACTAAAATTGTCGCGAAGACTTTGGAAAAAATTACACACCGGAAAGTGCAGTCGGTTGAAGATGTGCTGTGGTTTGATCAGCAGGCTAGGGGATTAGCAGCAGTAGCGTAACATGCTTTCTGGATCCCCGCGAAGGCGGGGATCCAGAAGGGTTCATCACAAATACTAAAGAGAAAACGTAATCGACTTCAAATATTCGCTTTCCCGAAGCCCAGGATGAATCGGATGATCAATATCGGCGCCAAAACTTCTGATTAATTTTGCTTTGCGTCCTAACTTGCGGAAGCCGTCATTTGCTGCATTGATGAGGTCTTGTTGGCTAACTTGATGTGAGCAAGAACTGAGCATTAAAATGCCGCCCTCTCTCACCAGGCTAGCTGAAAGTTTGATCAGTTTTTCGTAGCCTTTCATGCCGGAGAAAAAATCTTTTTTGCTTTTGACGAAGGCCGGAGGATCAAGTAAAACAACGTCGAAACGTCTCTTCTGGAATTCGGCACTTTCAAAAAGCGCGTAAACTTTCTCGTGAATAAATTCAGCGTTTTCCGGCAAAGATAGTTTGACCGGAGAAGAGTCAACAAAAGTCACTGATTTCGCACCGCCTTTTAATGCGTTGAAGCCGAATCCGCCTAGGTAGCAGAAGGCGTCAAGCACGTCGCAATCTTTTGAAATTGAAGAAACAAATTCGCGATTTTTTCTTTGATCAAAAAACCAACCGGTCTTTTGTCCGGCTCTTACATCGATTAAATATTTAATACCGTTTTCTTCGATTTCGATTTTCTCAGGGATCTCGCCTTTAACGATTTTAACTTCGAGCTCTAAACCTTCGTACCTTCTCATTTCGATGTCGTTACGGAAAATAATTGCCGCATCAGGAAATATTTGTTCGAGCGCTGCGATTAAAAGTGGTGAAAGTTTTTCCATTCCTGCGGTTGAAATTTGGCAAGAGATAACATCGCCGAAGCGATCAATTACAAGGCCAGGAAGGAAGTCAGCTTCAGAGTGAACTAAGCGATAAAAAGGTTTGTCAAAGAATCTGTCGCGCAAAGCTTTTGCCTTAAGAATTCTTCTGACAAAAAAATCTTCGTCGACTTTTTCGGAAGATTTGTGACTCAAAATTCGTCCAGAAATCAAGCTTTGTGGGTTGAAATAAGCAAGAGCACATGTTTCGCCTTTTTGAATTTCTACTTCAACTAATGAGCCTTTTTCTAAGTTTTTTAACTCAGCAAAATTTTCAATTTCGTTGGAGAAAATCCAGGGATGGCCGTAGACGAGACGTAGCTCGTGCTTTTTTTTGATTTTTAGTTTTAGCATTTTTTGTTTTGTTTTAAGTATGTGTTTGTGGCGAATAATCCTGGATCACCGCGAAGGCGGGGATCCAGGAAAAATAATAACGTTTAAAAAATTAGATTCAGAACCTCGGCCAATAAAAAGCCAACAATGAGCCATTTAAAATTCTTTCTTTTTTTCTTTGATCTTGCCCATTTGAGTAGAAAGAACGGATCGCGGTGAAAAGATAAATAAGCTGTCTCTGCAGCTACGTTATTAGTGAGTTCAGACAGCTTCTTTAGTTTGAAATTAGAAAAATTTTCAAACTCAAAATTGACAAAATCCAAATCAGAAATCGTGTGAGTGCCGCTGGCGTCGAAGCCGATATTTTTTGTTAATGGCTTACTGCTATGAACAGTGTAACCGCTGTTTTTGAACATGCTGTAAGACATTTGGATATCCCAAGCATTGATGCGATTTTCTTTTTGCATTCGCAGCATGTCAAACATGTTGCCACCGGCGCGGTTAAAGGATTTGATCAATTTCTTATTTTTAGCGAATTCGGCGTAATCCTTGATTTCGAAATCAATTTTTTGCCAACGATCCCTCCAAGTTCCCCAGCCCCAAGACGAGCTTTTACCTTGGACGAAGAAGATGTCGTCGGAATAATCGGCGGGGAAATTAATGAGATTTTTTGGGTAGTTAAAACCGCTAACGCACCAGACATTTTTTTCGTCTTGGTAAAAATTTAAGGCCTGATTGGTGAAGTTTAAAAAATCTTTTGAGGTGATGATGTCATCTTCGACAACGATCACCGAATCATGATTCTCTAGGACGGATTGAATTCCAAAGATTATCGAAAATTGTGAGCCATGATTAACTTCTCTTTTTGTAACGTGAATTTTTTTGAAGCCTCGGAAGGAGTCGACGACTTCGTGAACTGCTCTTACTGCAGCTAAATCTTTGATATTTCTTGGGCCGTCGCAGAAAATAAAAATTTCTGAATCTTGTGCTGAATCGTTGCAGGCCAAGGCTTGAAGAGCCATTTCGGTTTTGTCGGCGCGATTAAAACAAAAGAAAGTGATTGGGGCGAGGTTCATTAAAATGAAATTGGAGTTTGTTAGCGTGCCCCGCAACAAGTGCGGGGTGACAAGCTGAGAGTAAGTGTTTCCAACCTGTCACCCCGCACTTGTTGCGAGGTCTACTAAAATACTAGGAAATTGTTTGGTAAGCCTGCTTCATTTCTGTTGCAGCTTTTTGCCAAGAGAATTTTTTATTTTGTTCGTAGCCTTTTGCGACTAGTTCAGATCTGAGTTCGGAGTCGCTGATTATTTTTTCGACAGCGCTTTTGATTGCTCGCGGATCTTTCGGATCGAAATAAAGCGCGGCATTTCCTGCGGCTTCCGGAGTCGCAGAAGATTTGGCGGCAAGCACTGGGCAACCACAAGCGAAAGCTTCTAAAATCGTAACACCAAAACCTTCGTAGTAAGAAGGGGAAATGAAGGCGAGGGCGCTTTTGTAGAGGGTGATTAAGTCGTTATCTCCGCCAGAAGTAACTCTAACTTTTTTTTCTAAATCTCCGCCAGAAGTAACTCTAACTTTTTTTTCTAATCCTAAATTTTCGACGAAGCGGCTTTCTTTTTTGTCGAAGGATGCGCCGAAGCATATTAGCTCAAGGTTGGGATTATTTTTTAGAACCTCAGAAATTGCCGAAAGCATGAAGTAAAAATTTTTGTAAATGCCACGATTGCCGACGAAAAGCAAAAAATCTTTCGTTGGTTTTTGGACTTTCGTGTCGCTGATTAATTTTTCGTCAAGCGAGCAGGCTTGGTAAATAACGGAAATTTTTTCTTCTTTGATGTTGATGAATTTCAGCAGGTCTTTCTTGGTTTGTTCGGAGACGACGATGATTTTATCGGCCTTAAGCGCTAATTCTTTTTTTAAAATCGCGAGACGATCTTTGAGGGGAAACATCTCAGGAAAAATCTCGTAAATCATGTCGTGAATTGTAATCGCGAATGGTTTGCCACCAAGGGAATCTAAGAAATAATCATCGTAGTAAGTGGCATGAAAAATATCGAACTGACTTTCTCTCAAAATCTTTTTTGTGACTTCTTTATTTTGATCCGGCGCTTTTTTGAAAAAATTAAAGTGCGATTTTTCGCCGATTTGCAAATCAACAATTTTAGGTTCGGCCTTCAGATATTCATTGTCGTGATGATGAATGGGAAGTAGGGCTTCCGGCCCAATCTCTTTAATTAGATTGCAAAAATACCGTGAAATACCGCCGTGTTTTTGTGCAGAAAAAATTTGGTAATCGAAGATTAATTTCATTAGAGACCGGTTACGACAATTCCGTATTTTTTGCTTAAGTAACCCATCACATCTTTTCTCTCTTGGAGTTGGAGTATGCGGTTGTAAACGATCACTTCCGAAACTAAGCCAGTAAGATTGAAGGCATTGTTGCGATCGGCACCAACAGTTATCCCTTTTAAAGGAATTGTTCCCGGGTTAACAGTTGTGTTTCCAGTCATGGTGGAGGCGGTGTTGACGTATGATTTAGATAATGAGCCATTCAGATAAGCTGCAACGATGTAATCGGCGTTAACTCGGCAACAATTAGTTGCTGCGGCATGGCCGCCAATTCTCCCTAAATACATGTATATTCCGGTTGGAATTAGGGCAATTACACAAACTTGTGAGCCATCAACGTCAGTGTGGCCGGAATCAATAACATAGCCAGATTCACCTGTAAAGTTGTGCGCTCTTGCAACAAAAAATACGGTATTTTGAGAGGTGTAACCTTGATGAAAATCCGTTAAGGCGATTCTGCCAGAGCCGTTAAAATACACGCTGGGTATCTTGTTGATCCCATCAGATTTGTAAATAACTGCAACCGATGCGGTTCTTGTTAGAGTATTTTTTCTTGCCGGAATTGAATCCGGACTTATGTCATACCAAGTGCTGATTTGCTTGCCATCAACCGCTTCACCCGCTTTGAGAGAATCGACAGAAGTTGTTTCGTACCAAGCAATTAATCCTGGAATAGTTGGCACTGGAGATTTGGAAGTGAGTGATCTCGCTGTAGTTAATCTCGAAGATGCGACCATTTTAATACCCTGCGAAACCATCGCCATTAGTAAGCTGACGACAACCAAGGAAACCGATAGTTCAAGTAAAGAGAAGGCGGATTTTTTCATCTAGATTCCAGTTATCGTTATTCCGTATTTTTGACTGAGGTAGTTCATTACGTCTTTCCTTTCCTGGGTTTGGAGTGGGCGGTTGTAAACGATCACCTCGGAGACTAAGCCGGTTAGATTGTAGGAATTGGCAGCGTCAGCTCCTACGGTTAATCCGGTTAAAATATTTGTTCCCGGATTGACCGTTGAGCCTCCGGTCATTGTGGTGGCATTGTTTACGTAAGATTTGGAAGAAGAGCGATTTGCGTAAAATGCAATAATGTAATTTTCATTGGTTGAGCAGCAATTGCTTGCTGTGGCGTCTCCGGTTAAGCCCCAATAAGCGTGTATTCCGCCAGTTACAAGTGCTACAGCAGTAGTGTTGATGGCGCCGGAATCAATAACGGTGCCGGTATTTCCTCCCAAGACGTAAGGCCTAGTAACGAAGAAAATCGTATTTTGAGTCGAGGTGCCTTGGTAAAAACTCGTTACGGAAATTTTACCAGTGCCGTCAATATTTACGGATGGAATTTTATTAATGCCGTTGGATTGGTAAGTCACCGCACTTGATGCGGTGCGGGTTAAAGTATTTTTTTGTTTTGTGATTGATCCCGGACTGACATCATACCAAGCACTGATTTGACCGCCATCCACTGTTTCACTCGGTTTAAATGATTCCCGTCGCGAAGTTTCATACCAAGCAACCAAGCCTTCAATTTTCGGCACCGGAGATCTTGCGGTGAGAGATCTGGCGCTAGTTAATCTTGCCGATGCAATCAGTTTTGTGCTACCGGCCACAATGGCCATGAGCGTGCCGATGACGACGAGAGAAATTGAAAGTTCGACTAAAGAGAAGGCTTTGTTTTTCTTCAAATTTGTGACCAAGTTGTTACGGGGGTTTTGGCAGCTTTAACTTCGTCTAATCTTCTTCTCGGAGTATTGAGAGGATAATTATGGAACCTGTCGCCGCGGCCTTCTTTAACTTCTTTCGCAATGTAAATCATTGTGTCAACGAATTGATCGATCGTCTCTTTGCCTTCAGTTTCAGTTGGCTCAATGAGCATCGCGCCTTGCACAACCAGAGGGAAGAAAATCGTCATTGGGTGAATGCCGTACTCAACCAAAGCCTTAGCCATATCTAGCGTCGAGATGCCTTGCGCTTTTTGAATTTTGTCAGTGAGCAAGCATTCGTGCATGCAGTTACCAACAAAAGGCACGTGGTAATGATTCTTCAATTTCGCCAGAATGTAATTCGCACTCAAAACCGCATCTTCCGCAACTTTTTGTAAACCATCAGTTCCGTGCGAAAGCATGTAAGTCAAGGCGCGGATGTGCATTCCGAATTGACCGTTAAAACCTTTCACTTTGCCGCAAGTATTTTTCGGCGCGTAAAGTTTGTAAATGTCTCCAACTTTTTCGACGTGCGGAGTTGGCAAAAATTCTGCTAATTCAGCGCGCACTGCGATTGGTCCAGAACCAGGTCCACCACCACCGTGCGGAGTTGAAAAAGTTTTGTGTAAGTTAAAATGCATTACGTCAACACCGACATCTGCAGGGCGAACTTTGCCGACGATTGCGTTGTAGTTCGCGCCGTCGCAATAGAAATATCCGCCGACCGAATGAATTAAATCTGCAATATGCTGAATATTTTTTTCAAATTTACCGCAAGTGTTTGGATTGGTGATCATTGTGCCGGCAATAGATTCGCCGTGCTCTGCCACCAATTTTTCCAAAGCTGCAACGTCAATCAAACCTTCGGAGTTTGATGGAATTACTTTGATTTGAAATCCACACATTGCCGCAGTTGCCGGATTTGTTCCGTGAGCTGAATCTGGAATTAAAATGATTTTACGAGTCGCCGCTTCGCCTTTTTTTTCGTGCGCCTTTTTGATTACCAAAATTCCCGCGAACTCACCTTGTGCGCCCGCTGCCGGAGCCAAAGAAACTGCGCCAAGCCCAGTCAAAGTCGCAAGCCAGCTTTGTAAATCGAACATTAATTTCAGCGCGCCTTGAACGGTAGATTGATCTTGCAACGGGTGAATGTCAGCTAAGCCAGGAAGGCGAGCCATCTTTTCATTCAAACGCGGATTGTGTTTCATCGTACAAGAACCAAGCGGGTAAAACCCTGCGTCAATTGAATAATTCTGATTCGATAAACGCACAAAGTGACGAATGACAGTGGGCTCATTAACTTGCGCCAACCCAATCTGCTCACGATTTTTCTGCCCAGTACGAGTTGTGAATTCTGCAACTTTCGGCAAATCCACACCGCAAGCCCCTTCGCGTGATTGTTTAATGAGCAACTCGGTTTCGTGATTTAATCCACCGATTTCCCGAGGGAAAAATTTTTCCTGAGTAAAAGTCATTTTTGTTTGAATTGATTTTTAGTTCGTAGCAGACCCCGTCATTCGACGGGGTGACAGTTGAGAGTAAGTGCCCCCACTTTGTCACCCCGTCGAATGACGGGGTCCATTTCGTTAATTACAGAATTTTTTCGAGTTCGTTCGCAAAAGTTTCAATGTCTTGCGCGCTAGTTAATTCACTAACCGCAACGACCATTTTATTTCCTTGTGCGAATCCGCCAATTATGTTTTTGGCGAGAAGTTTTTTGTTCACTTCGGTCGCGTCTTTTGAAAGTTCGATTGTGAATTCATTGAAGAAACTCTGATTCAAAACTTTCACGCCTTTCACTGTCGCAAGGCGATCTGCAAGGTCGCAGGCTCTTTTGTGATTAACTAAAGCAAGTTGTTTGAAACCGATTTCGCCGAGTAATGAAGCGTGAATCGTGAAGGCCGTGGCACACAAACCTTGATTTGAACAAATGTTTGAAGTCGCTTTTTCGCGGCGGATGTGTTGCTCGCGTGCGTTCAAGGTTAGCACGTAACCAGGTTTGCCGTCGACATCAACTGTTGCGCCACAAATTCTTCCCGGCATTTGACGAACGAATTCTTTTTTGCAGGAAAAAAATCCAAGAAGTGGGCCACCAAAATTTAATCCAACGCCGATCGAAGAAGCTTCACCAACGCAGATATCTGCTTGTTTTGGAGCTTCAAGCAAACCGAGAGAAAGAATTTCGTTTGTAACACAAATCAACAATGCGCCAGCAGCGTCACATTGTTTTCTGATCTCGTCCAAATTTCCAACTTCACCGTGAAAGTCTGGATATTGCACAACTACGCCAGCGCAAGATTCATCGATTTTTGAAACTAATTTTGCTTCGTGTAAATCGAGTGAAGTTTTGGTAACTTCCAGATAATCCGGGTGAACATTTCCAACCACCGCAATATTTTTGCGACCCGATTTGATTCTTATTGCCATTAAGCAAGCTTCGCTCATTGCCGTAGCGCCGTCGTACATTGAAGCGTTGGCAACTTCCATTCCAGTGAGCAGGGCGATAATACTCTGAAATTGGAAAATTACCGTGAGAGTTCCTTGCGAAATTTCTGGTTGGTAAGGGGTGTAAGAAGTAAGAAATTCCGAACGCTGAATCAGGTGATCTACAGAAGCCGGAACGTGGTGTTTATAGCAACCGGCGCCTAAGAAAAATGGGCCAGCAGAAGCGGCGCGATTTTTATTCGCGTAAGAATTCAAAATATTTTCTACTTCCAATTCACCTTGGTGATTTGGCAAATTTTCGATTGGTTTTTTAAGTAAAAATTCTGACGGAACCGAGTCGTAAAGTTGATCTACAGAAGTCACGCCGATTGCAGCGAGCATTTCCTCGCGATCCTGTTTAGTTAAGGCTAGGTAGCGCATTTTATTTGATTTGATTTAAAAATGAGAGCGGCAAAAAAGCGGGCTCACCGTAGAAACGCTTTAAAAAAAGTCAAAAAATTAGTGGAGAAAAATGTTAAAGATTTTCTTGCCAACGAACGAAGCTAGATCTTCAGCAAGAGAAGGGTTTAGAGAGATCAAATCCGGTAACACAAACAGCGGTTTTTAGATCAGCTGTAAACAAAAATAATCAGACAAAAAAATGACCAGTTCAATCGACCAAAAAGAAGTAGAAAAATTTTCACGCATTGCTGACGAGTGGTGGAACAAGGCTGGCAAATTCAAGCCCTTGCACGATTTCAATCCAATTCGCATTGAGCACATAAAAAGAAAAATCGAAGAGAAATTTTTGAAAATTTCTGGAGTAAAAATTTTGGATGTTGGTTGTGGAGGTGGTTTAGTTGCAGAGCCTTTAGCCCGCGCTGAAGCCGATGTTACCGCGATTGACGCTTCGGAAAGAAATATTCAAGTCGCCAAAATTCACGCCGAAAAATCAGAATTAAAAATTGATTACCGCGTTTCGACAGCAGAAGAAATGAGTGAAAAATTTGCCAAGGGATTTGACGTGGTTTTAGCTCTCGAAATTATTGAGCACGTTGCTGATCCAGAGAGTTTTATTCAAAGTTGCGCTAACCTTGTAAGCGAAGGTGGACTTGTCTTTGTGGCTACAATAAATCGCAATTTAAAATCACTCGCGCTGGCAAAAATCGCAGTCGAATATTTGCTGCGCTGGCTGCCGGTTGGCACGCACGATTGGAGGAAATTTTTGAAGCCTTCGGAGGTTAATTCTTACGCAAAAAAAGCTGGCCTCACACTAAAAGAGTTGCGCGGGTTCGAATACAATCTGTTCAATTCTGCGTGGAAAGAGAGCGCGAATCTTTCGGTGAATTACGTCGCAGTTTTTGAGAAAAGGTAAATCGAGCTAACAATTAAATACTTCGCTAAACACATTAGTCGATCATCTGCTGGATCGTAGGTGACATGAAGACTTTTCGGCTCCCCCTTTATAACGAATGGCTCGAGATTAAACAAACCTTTAGAGGGGATAATTCTAGATGAGTTTATTTTGATATTTTTAGACTGACATCCTGCCAAAAATAGCTCTTGTTTTAAATATCCGGCCACCACCACGACATCAATTTTATCTCCTTTGTTTAAACTTTGAAACAAAGGCATGTAAAGCTGATCACGCTCTAAATCTTGTGGCGTATGGTGAAGTAAAAAATAATCTCCACTGGTTCTGTTTTTTATCAAAACAACGCTACAACCATTTACTTTTGGAGCCGCAATTATTGTAGAACTGCTGCGATTTTCTGGCGCAATTGTGAGGCCGTTTTCTAGTTCATGTGCCTCTTTGGCTTTTTCTAGAGCATCATTATAACTCTGTGAAAGTCCGCTATTCGACAAAGGTTTTTGATTATTTACCCCGCCACTACCAAAAGACATCGTTCCATTATGATTTTCTAAAACAAAAGAAGTGTGAGCAGACTTGCCCACAAAAAATGTTTTCCCCCGATTGTCGAACTCTGCTGGCATAAAAAATCATGAATGATTCCACTCATCGGTTTGAGAGGGATAGATTGTTTAAAAAATGGGGTCAGTTCAATCCGAGTTCGAACCCCACAAATTTCCCTCAGTTTTTGTCATAATCTTCTCACAAAACCAACCAATCTCTTCACCGTGAAGAAGGGTCTTGGGTTTTGACAGAAGGTTTACCCTGAGGACGTCGCAAACCTCGTTCCAACAAACCTCCGCCGACTGATGCGCCGTCGGTAGGATTTGGTGTTGAATTAGGAGTGCCGCCTCCTCCAGTTGAAGCAGAGCCGGTCTCAGCCGAAGACCTGAACTCGGCACAATTCGAGGCAATTGCAGCAATCGCAGCTTCTGCA
>CAMBXE010000038.1 GCA_945871805.1 Rhizobium sp. Q54
CTAAAAGTTAGGAAAAGTTGCAAGGGGGAAAGTTGCAAGGGGAAATTAAGCACTGCGCCGAAATAAAATAGCATGGACCCCGTCATGAAGACGGGGTGACAAACTCACATTCGGTGTCACCCCGTCTTCATGACGGGGTCCATCTCATCCTGAGCAACGCAATTTTTTATGGTGCGGTCGAGAAGATTTGAACTTCCACGGGTTTTACCCCACAACGACCTCAACGTTGCGCGTATACCAATTCCGCCACGACCGCACAAAAAAACTTCTGGATCCCCGCCTGCGCGGGGATGACTACGTTAATTCACCAAGGGTTTTAAACGATTTAACGACACTACAAACACCGACAAATCGGGATTTGTTTGTGTTTTCAAATCGGAAATAAATCCATCGAAACGTTCGACGAGAAAATCTACCGTCTTGATCCAATTCTCAACTGAATTCACTTCGCAAAGTTTTTTATCTTCGCAGCTAAATTCAACAATTTGCTTGGCGATGCGCATTTGGTAAGAATAAATATCTTCCAAAATAGTCTTGTGCGCCAAGCGCTGCCAGTGATTGGTGACGACTAAATTGCTAATTCTGCTCCGTAACCATTTCAAAGAAAATCTCGTGCCCACAACGAAATAAATTTTTGCGATTTCTTTGAGATCGAAGTTTGAAGAAGTAGAAATTTCTGCAATGTCAAAAGCCGAAGCCACTGGATCCATCGCCGCAACTCGCGCTGCCAATTTCACTTCAACATTATTTAAGCGGTAACGCTCAATCTTGCGCTCGAAAGATTCTTTTGATGCTTGCGCCAAAACCCCAGGGAGAGTTGAGTAAAGCTCGTCAGCAATTTTTCTGAAACGGGCGACAACCTTAGTTAAATCGCCCTTCACTTGATTGCGTAACAACCACTGCACTGAACGCTCGAGCAATTTATGTGCACTCAAAAACATCTGCATTTGAATGTGCACAGCGATTTTGCCATCGAGTTTTTCAACCTCTTCCCACACTTCACGAATACGAAACGAATCGCAGGCAATAATAAAATTTTTCACAACATCAACAACACTAAAACCACTGTCTTGAGCAAGCTGACTGATGAAAGTAATGCCCATGCGATTGACCACAAAATTAGTGATCTGCGTTGCAATAATTTCGCGGCGCAGTTGATGATTAATAATCTCTTCCGCGAACTTTTCCTGCATGATTTTTGGGAAGTAAGAAAGAAGCTCATGCTCGAAATATTTATCCTTCACCAGATCAGAAGCGAGGATCTGATTGTAAATATCCATCTTAGCGTAAGCCAGCATCACACAAAGCTCGGGGCGGGTCATGCTCACTTGATCATTCTGTCTTTTATCGATCTCTTTGCGCGAAGGCAGGAACTCAATTTCGCGATTAAGCAAACCAGTTTTTTCGAGACGATTTAAGAATTGCGATTGTTCGCCAAGCATTGACTTACCTTGAAAACTGGCGAGCGAAATCGCCTGAGTTTGCAGACGATTGTCGGAAAGCACGAGGTTGCCGACTTCGTCAGTCATTTTTTCAAGAAATTTATTTCTCGCTTCAATCGTTAATTTTTTTGCGCGCATTGCCGCGATCAAAGCGATTTTAATGTTCACTTCGTGATCCGAACAATCGACACCTGCAGAATTATCCATCGCATCGCTATTGATGCGACCACCATTGAAAGCGAATTCGATTCGGCCTTTTTGGGTGAATCCAAGATTGCCGCCCTCGCCTATTACCTTACAACGAAGCTCATTACCATTGATGCGAAGAGCATCATTAGCGCGATCACCAACATCTTGATGTGACTCATCTGCGGCTTTGACGTAAGTGCCAATTCCACCATTCCAAAGTAGATCCACCTGCGACTTTAAAATAGCGCGGATTAGGTCATTTGGCGCTAGTTCATCTTCTTCGATTCCTAAAATAACTTTTACTTCTGGAGAAATTTTTAGCGATTTAGCGCTGCGCTCGAAAACACCACCACCCTTGGAAATCAAGGATTGATCGTAATCTGTCCAGTTTGAGCGCGGCAAATTAAACATGCGCTGACGCTCGGTAAAAGATTTTGCCGAATCAGGTTTTGGATCGAGAAAAATATGCAAATGATTGAAGGCAGCGACAAGTTTGATGTGCTTCGAAAGCAACATTCCGTTACCAAAAACATCGCCGGCTAAATCGCCAATACCTGTGCAGGTGAAGTCTTGCGCCTGGGTGTCGAGACCATTTTCGCGGAAGTGCCTCGCCACTGAAATCCACGCGCCTTTTGCGGTGATTCCCATCTTTTTGTGATCGTAACCAACCGAACCACCCGAAGCGAAAGCATCGCCGAGCCAGAAGTTGTATTCGGCGGAAATTCCGTTGGCGATGTCGGAGAAAGTTGCGGTGCCTTTATCTGCTGCAACAACGAGGTAAGGATCAGATTCATCATGCCTTACAACATTGTGCGGATGTTCGATTTTGCCATTCACAACATTGTCAGTAACATCAAGCAAGCCACGCAGAAAGGTCTTGTAGCACTCGATTCCTTCTTGCTGAATTTGATCGCGAGTGAAGGTGGATAAATTATTTTTTAGCACAAATCCGCCCTTCGAACCAACCGGAACAATGACCGCATTTTTGGTCATTTGCGCCTTCATCAAACCAAGAACTTCGGTGCGAAAATCCTCCTGACGATCAGACCAGCGAAGCCCGCCGCGCGCAACTTTTCCGCCGCGCAAATGAATTCCCTCAACGCGAGTTGAGTAAACAAAAATTTCAGCGTGAGGAAGTGGCAGGGGCAATCCTGGCACTTGTTTACAATTGAACTTAAATGACACATAGCCTTTGAAACCGCCATCTAGCGCGGTTTGGTAATAGTTAGTGCGCAGTGTAGCCGTGATTATTCCAAAGAATTTTTTGATCACTGAATCGTCAGTTACATCCTTAACTTTGTTCAGCGACTCTTTGATTTGCGCAGAAATTGCGGTGATTTTACTCGCTCTGTCCGCAACAGAAATTTTCAGCGCCGGATCAAATTTTGTTTCAAAAAGATTGATCAACATTTTGGTAATGTCGCTGTATCTCACCAAAACATCGGCGATGTATTTATGTTGGTAGCGAAAGCCGATTTGGTAGAGATATTTGTAGTAAGAGCGCAACATGTAAACGCGCTTCCAGTCAAGATCGGCGGCAATAGTTAGGCGATTTAAAAAGCCGATTTGAGTTACTCCTTGCCAAATCAAAGAAGCCGTTTCTTCGAAATTTACTTTGATGATTTCCGAAAAATTTACGTCGGATTTATTGCTAAGATTTAAGTGAAAATAATGGATCCAAACTTTTCTTTGATTCGACTCGCCAACACTTACGGTGTAGGTGTGCTCCTGAATCACATTAAATCCGAAGCTCTCCAAAACCGGCATGATTTTTGAAAGAATAATTTCCTTTTCTGGAGAATAAATTTTGAGCTCAGTGACATTTTCCGCCAAAGCATCTGACGATTTGTAAAGATCAAACAAAGCTGAATTTTTTTCCAAACAGCCTTCGATGCGCGAAATATCTATCGCCGCACGATTAGCGGTAAAACGATTTGAGTAGCTGATTGAAAAAGCTTTTTGGTATTTGGCAAAAAGCTGAACATGTTTCTCGTCTCCAAATTTAGCCTTAATTTCGCAAGCAAGATCATCGGTCCAATTGCGCGTCATCCGCATAATTTCAGCTTCGACTGCGCCTTCGTTAATTTTCGGAATTTTATTTTCGGTGCGAATAATGAGGTGAAGCCTGCTCAAGTTTGAATCGGTGATTTGCACGAAAGAATCGGTGACTTCGCCTTTGTAAACTCCGGCCAAATATTCTTTAATCTTCTCGCGCAATTCAGAATTGCTGCGGTCGCGCGGCGTAAAAATTAAGCAGCTAACGAAACGATTAAACTTGTCTTTACGCGCAAAAAATTTGACCTGCGAACGTCCACAAATCGCGACGATTCCTGTCGCGTTTCTAAGTAAATCTGACTCAGAAATTTGGAATAATTCATCGCGCGGATAAGATTCTAAAACCGAGACAAGGTCTTTGTAATTATGGCTTCCTTCAACATATCCTGAATTGGCAATCACCTTCGCCACCTTGTTACGAATTAGAGGAATTTGATCGACGCCGCAATTGTAAGCAGAAGAAGTGAAGAGCCCGACAAACCTGTATTCGCCAATTACTTGGCCCCTGGTTTCACCTTTAGTAGAAATTTTCTGAACACGAATTCTTTCGGCATTGGCAATGCGATGAATAGGTGAGCGGTAACGCGATTTTAAAATTTCGATTACGTAAGGATTTTTAACTGATTCACCAACCTCTTCCGACGAAGAATTAACAACGAGCGGCCTGAATTCATCTTGCTTAGAACGAAAAACGCCAAGCCCAGAATTTGTTTCTTCTAAAGAATATTTGCCTTTGTCGACTTGCTTTACCTTAAACTCTTTCGCGCCAAGAAAAATAAAATTTCCACCAATGATCCAGGAAATAAATTCTTGTGCTTCGCGATGATTTTCAACTTGTTCAAATGCGGCCTGAGCCATTTCCATCATTGGTTTCCAGTCCTTCACTACCAAATTAAGATTAGCCAAAATCTTTCCGATATTTTCCTGTAAAATTTTTAACTCTGACTCGGAGTGAATTTTCTCGAGATGTAACTGAATCACCGATTCCTGGCGCGAATTTTTTTCTGCAGAAATTTTTACCAATTCGCCCTTCTCGCTGCGCAAAACCGAATAAAGTGGGTGAATAATATTTTTAACTTTTAAACCCTGCTTGTCGAGATAAGCCACCACTGAATCAACGAGGAAAGGCATGTCGTCATTAACAACATCGACAAAGGTAATGTGAGAATTTTTTGGATTAAAAACTCTAACTTTTACCTCATTGGCTTTCTTAGTAGTAAAAAAATCGAAGCCAAATTTCGCCGCATCAAATAAATCTTCCGGCAAGTAATCATCGAAATCGCCGAGCTTGCTGTCGGCATAAAAATCTTCGACAAAAGTCAAAAAATTCTTGGAGTTAACTTTCTTTTTTTCGGCAATTTCAATTACGCGAGCGATGAGATTTTTCATTTTCAAAAGTTAGTTCCACTCATCATCCCTGCGTAAATTCAATAACTTGAGTCCGATTTCCACCGCGCAGGCGGGGATCCAGGATTGCTCAAAACGCGCTAGAACTTTCCTGGATCCCTGCCTGCGCAGGGATGACGTGGTACTTTTTAGGGAACCGAATTACTGAACTTGCGCAGGGGATGACAAGACGTTAGTTTTATGATAAAATTTATTTCTTTAAGAGAATCACGACCATTTGCATTCCTTCCAACCTAGGATTTACTTCCGGCTTAGCAAAAGGCTCAACTTCAAGGACAAGCCCCGCCATCATTTTTTCTGCCAAGTCGCGGTGAGTAATTTCACGGCCGCGCATACGAATGGTAACTTTAACTTTATTACCGTCTTCGATGAATTCTTTGGCGTGGCGAATCTTAGTGTCGTAGTCGCCCTTCCCAATATTGATGCTCATTTTAATTTCTTTTACTTCGACTATCTTTTGTTTTTTCTTGGCATCTGCAGCTTTTTTCTGCATTTCATATTTCATCTTACCGGTGCTGGCAAGCTTACAAACTGGAGGCACAGCGTTTGGTGAAATTTCAATTAAATCTAATCCGGCATCTTGCGCTCTCTTAATTCCATCTGCAACTGAGGTAACTCCGATCATCTCCCCATCTTGGTCAATTAGCCTGATTTCTTTTGCTTTGATTTGATCGTTAATTTTAAAAAAGTTGCTCTGCTGCGGTTTTATTGGTTTCACGGATTATTTTTAATTATTAGAGGAGAGCTTCCAGAGAAGCGCCGGCAAACTATTTTTAACATTCAAAACATCAACCATGACGTTTTTTTCTTTGGCGTTTCCAATCATTCTTCCCGAACTCAATCCGATCGCCTTTTCGATTGGGCCGCTGGCAATTCGCTGGTATTCACTCGCTTACATTGTCGGAATTTTATTCACGGTTTTTTGGCTTAAAAAATGTAACACAAAAAATAAATTTTTATCGCCAGAAGCTTACGAAAATTGGATGACCTGGGCAATAGTTTCGATAATTCTCGGCGGCCGCTTCGGTTACGTTTTTTTCTACAATGCCGGATATTTTCTCCAACATCCTCTTGAAATTTTTGCCTTCTGGCAAGGCGGAATGTCTTTTCACGGCGGTCTTCTCGGTGTGATTTTTGGGATGTGGCTCTACGCCAAAAAATACAAAATAAACTTTTTACAACTGACTGATTGCCTAGCAGTTGCAGCCCCTGTTGGACTACTTTGCGGCCGCTTAGCTAATTTCGTAAATATGGAACTTTACGGTCGCGTAACCGGTTCAAATTTCGGCGTAATTTTTCCAAATGCAGGAGATCTTCCTCGTCACCCAAGCCAGCTCTACGAAGCCTCCCTCGAAGGAATTTTACTTTTTGTAATTTTGTTTTCGTTGCGCAATCGATTCACTAATCAGCACGGAAAGTTGAGCGGAATTTTCTTAGCGCTCTACGGCTCTTTTAGAATTATCATCGAAAATTTCCGCGAACCAGATGATCAGCTAGGATTTTTCTTCGAGAAAATTACTTTGGGGCAACTCCTTTCTCTGCCATTAATTCTAGTCGGAATTTTTTTATTTTTCTTCTCATCACGCAAAAAAAGCCTTGCTCAGTTTTAACCGCTACCCCTTCTAGCTCTGAGCTTTTACAATAGCTCGCCAAGCCTTGCCATTGCTAGCTTTGCAATAAAATTAATTTCTTGCCTTTAGGCATTTTTAACCTCGCCGCCTGTCAAGAAATTTATTCCCCCTTAAGAAAAATAAATGGCTTTACTGCAAGCAAGATCGCCTAAATATTTTGCTTAAATATTTCTTAAAACCCCTCCCCAAAAAAAGAATCTAAAAGATGTCAGTCACCCAAATCAGTGCTACCGATGCGTTTGATATTTTACAAAAAGACAAAAACTCAGTTTTGGTCGACGTAAGAACTTTCGAAGAATTCAGCTTTGTTGGCACAGTTAATGCTGATGAATTCGGCGGACGCATGATCCTTAGCCCATGGAAAATAAGCATGTCGATGAAAGAAAATCCTGCATTCGCAAGTAATCTTGAAGAAATGCTTCACAATCTTTTCGGCAAAAAAGGCAAAGAAGCAAAAATCTTCTTCATCTGCCGCAGCGGCGGAAGATCTGATGCCGCAGCGCGTTTTGCTTCCGGACTTGGTTACCTTAGCTGTTTCAACGTTACTTCTGGCTTCGAAGGAGATCTCGATCCAAACGAACAAAGAGGAAAAATGAGCGGTTGGAAAGCCGAACAATTGCCGTGGAAACAATCGTGATTAAGCAAGCTCTAGAAAACACATCTCCCAATAACTTCCTTTCTGATTTTACTCAAGTCTGTCGCACGGATCTTGGCGAAGAAATTTTCAGTAAATGGTTTTCGTCGCTCGAACTTTTCTCAGATTTAAATAGCGAAGTGGTTTTTGCCGCATCTTCAAAATTTCTGCGCGACTGGATTATTCGCGAGTTCGTCGAAACTAAAATCCTCACTAAAATCGTTCAGAAAATTCGTCCGCAGGTTAGAAAAGTTACGGTGATTTGCCTCGCTAAAGAGGCAATTCCAACTGCGGCACCAACAACAGAAAAAGTTCTTAATCTTTCCCGGCACGACAACGTCTTCGCCTTTGGAACCGAACTAAATAAACGCTACAATTTCGAAAATTTCGTCAGCGCTAAATGCAACAAACTTGCTGTTTCAATGGCAAAAATAGCAGCCGGCATTGACGCGCAAATTAATCTCTTCGACGACAAAATTCCGCTCTTCATTCACGGCGGAGTAGGAATGGGGAAAACTCACCTCGCCCAAGCAATCGCCTGGAAAATTCAAGAATTCGACCGCACAAAAAGAGTCGTCTATCTCTCCGCTGAAAAATTTATGTACCACTTCGTGCAATCAATTCGCAGCAACGACGTGATGGGCTTCAAAGAAAAAATGCGCTCGATCGACGTGCTGATTGTCGATGACGTGCAATTCATCGCCGGCAAAGAAAGCACTCAGCAAGAATTCATGAATTGCTTCAATTATTTAGTTGAGGCGAACAAACAAGTTGTGCTGGTCTGCGACCGCCGCCCATCTGACTTAGAGAATGTTGACGAAAAGTTAAAATCCCGCATTTCCGGCGGCATGATCATCAATTTCAAAAATCCTGATTACGCCGATCGCCTCGCGATTTTGCAGGCCAAAACAAAAATGATGGGTCACGAAATTGACGAAAATATTTTGAGCTTCATTGCAGAAAATATTACCAGCTCAGTTCGCGATCTTGAAGGCGCTTTGAAAAAATTAATCGCTGAAAAAGTTTTTGCCGAAACTGAAATCACGATTGAAAGCGCGCGCGAAACTCTTGCTGGCTACAGCAACAAGCCAAAAATCAAAACTACGGTCGAAACTATTCAGCAAATCGTCGGTGAGTTTTACGACATTAGCGTCAAAAGCCTGATTTCAAAAACACGCGAAAGAAGAATTTCTAGACCGCGCCAAGTTGCGATGTATTTGATCAAAACACACACTGAAGAAAGTCTGCCAAAAATCGGTGCGGCATTCGGCGGTAAAAATCACGCGACGGTAATTCACGCCTGCAAATTGATTAAAAAGATGATGGAAACTGATGCGAAGATGATGCAGGAAGTTAAGGCCTTAGAAGAAAAATTAGGAAAATAACTTTTTCGCTCTTTCGCTGTGTCACCCCGCACTTGTTGCGGTGTCCATCGCGCTACAATTACGCTACTTAACTTGTGACGATAGAAAAATAACTTTTTCGCTCTTTCGCTGTGTCACCCCGCACTTGTTGCGGGGTCCATCGCGCTACAATTATGCTACTTAACTTGTGACGAGATCGACCCCGCAACAAGTGCGGGGTGACAAACTAAAGAATCCAGCAAAACTAAAGAATCCAGCAAAACTAAAGAATCCAGCAAACAAAAGAATCCAGAAAACTAAAGAATCCAGCAAACAAAAATGAAAAAACTACAAATCGCCATCATCGGCGCTTCGGGCTACACCGGCGCTGAGCTCATTAGAATTTTGCTCAATCACAAAAAAGTTGAGATTGCTGCGCTTATCGCCAATTCCAACGCCGGGCAAAAGATCGAGCAGCTTTATCCGCACCTTGTTCACTACGATCTTCCTGACTTAAAAAAACTTGAAGAAGTCGATTTCAGCAAAATCGATATTGCCTTCGGATGCTTGCCGCACACGACTTCGCAAGAAACTTTCAAAAAACTTATTCCGCAAAATCCGCATTTAAAAATCTTCGATCTTTCCGCTGATTTTAGATTGGAAGATCCCGCCAATTACCAAAAATGGTACGAGCACGAACACATCGCCAAAGACCTGCAGCCGCAAGCCGTCTACGGACTTTCTGAAATCCACAGAAATAAAATTAAAAAGGCGAGTTTGATTGCCTGCCCGGGATGCTACCCAACTTCTGCCCTACTCCCGCTTATTCCTCTCCTCGAAAATAATTTAATCGAAACTCACGACATTATTATTGATTCGAAATCTGGTACTTCCGGCGCGGGCAGATCGGTCAAACAAAGTAATCTTTTTTGCGAAGTGAATGAGTCGGTGAAGGCTTATTCCATCGGCAAGCACAGACATATTGGCGAGATTGAGCAAGAGCTTGGAAAAGCTGCGAAATTAAGTCAGGGGGCTAAAATCGAAATCGACTTCACGCCGCATTTATTGCCGATTAGCCGCGGAATTATTTCGACAATTTACGTCAAAATTAATCCAAAATTTTCTTTGTCCGACATTCAAAATTGCCTCGAAACAAAATATGCCGACGAACCTTTCGTGCGCGTGATTAACGGCGAGCCCAACATTAAAGATGTCGTCGGAACTAATTTCTGCGTAATGACGGCGAAGCAAGCTAGAACTAGCGGCAGGGCAATTTTAGTTTCGGTAATCGACAATCTCTGCAAAGGCGCGTCTGGTCAGGCCGTGCAAAACATGAATATTGTTTTTGGTTTTGACGAAAAAGAAGGTCTTGAATTAACTCCGTTATTTCCGTAAAAATTTTTTACAAAGCCTTGATTTTGCTGGGTAAAAGCCAATTTTGAGCCCCGTGCTCAAAATTCAAAATTTTCTCAATTTTCTCTTTGTTATTCTTACTTATTGCCTCGTCGAATGACGGGGTGAAAACTTTAAATTAAATGCAAACCATCTTCGCGCCAATTACTTCGCCCTCTCGCGCTGGAATTTCGGTGATTCGTATTTCGGGCGGAGAGGTTTTGGAATGTCTGCAAACCCTTGGATTTAAAGGCGCGCCGCAGCACCAAAAAGTTTCGTTGCAGAAAATTCTCGATCCAAAAAATTCGCAAATAATTGACGAAGCGTTGATTTCTTTTTTTCAGGCGCCCCGAAGTTTTACGGGCGAAGATGTCGCTGAAATCAGCATTCACGCCTCTTCGTTCATTCTTAAAAAAATTCTCGAAATTCTTTCTGGGCAAAAAAATTGTCGGATTGCCGAAGCTGGTGAATTTTCAAAACGCGCTTTTTTGAACGGAAAACTTGACCTCGTACAAGCTGAAGCAATTCCCGATTTAATCGCTGCCGAAACCGAATCGCAACACCGCCAAGCCTTGCAACAATTAGAAGGAGCACTTGGCACGATTTACGCCGATTGGCGTTTTCGTTTAATCGAAATCACCGCACGCATTGAAGCGGCAATTGATTTTCCGGACGAAGATTTGCCCCAAAATATTGTCGACGCGGTTGAGCAGGACGTAAAAAATTTACGCCAAGAAATCACCAAACATCTCGACGACAAAAAAATCGGCCAAAAAATTAAAGATGGTTTAAGCCTTGCGATCATTGGCGCGCCGAATGTTGGCAAATCGAGTCTGATTAATTTTTTAGCGCAAAGTGAAGTGGCGATTGTTTCGGAATTTGCCGGCACAACTCGCGACGTGGTTGAGGTGCATTTGTCGATTGCTGGCGTGCCGGTGAGAATTTCTGACACTGCCGGACTTCGCGAAACTAGCGATCCAATCGAAAAGGAAGGAATCCGCAGAGCCTTGCAGAAAGCGGCCTCGGCTGACATTAAAATTTTTCTTCTCGACGCGACTAATCCGATTTTGCGCGAGGATTTGATTGACGAAAATACGATTCTGGTCACGAATAAAATTGACCTTACAACCACAACCCGTCGGTTGAGCGGAGTCGAAACCAGGGAAGATTCCTGCGTTAATATCGAAGCAGGAACCTTCCCTGGTTTC
>CAMBXE010000039.1 GCA_945871805.1 Rhizobium sp. Q54
ATGTTGAGAACCTCTTTGGTCGCAGATACATCCAAACTGCTGATGGCAATAATAACATCCAGCCAGGCTCGCCGCGGGCATTCAAAGTGTCGCTAGTAGCAAATTTTTAACCCAGATCAGTCATTAGAATTGCGACAGTATCTCGCTAACCCTTGATTCTATTAGCCTCGTTCTGCGCTCCACTCCGTCAGCGTATGCATGCTACGCTTCTGGTGCGGTGCTCGTCCGAGACTAATAGAATCAAGGGTTAGTAGAGATAATGACGTGATTCTAATGACGGATCTGAGTTTAAGTGGAGCTTTCGGCGCTATTTACAAATCTCGCGCATCCTTGCGTAAGCCCGTGTGACGCCTTTCAGCGAATATTCATCCACAGCGTAAGTGCCAATTGCCGAGTCGCTTCTAACCTTGACGGCCACGCCATTTAATAGCATTTCAATCATGCCGACGTCTTCGTGTTTTGACTCATTCCAAGCCATGTCATTTTTAGTTTTTAGCTTGAATTGTTTATTGTCGACCAAGACAAAAATCTTGCTGCCAAGCTTGTATTCGAAGCCACCAAAAATACTTACTTCTTCGCTACGATCTTTTTGAAAACGCGTAATCATCAAGTAAGGTTTTTGACGTGAATTGTGATCGGTGTCAGATGTGAAAGGGTGCGCGACGATGTAGCAAGTTTTGTATTCAAGTTCGTTTTCCTGAATTTCGTAAACGGTGAAATCGTAAAAAGAGCTGTCGATTATTTGCGCCGAAGCGGTGTTGCAACAAAATAAAAATGTGAGGATGTAGATGAATCTCATCTTAAGAAATGCGTGAGAAAGAATGATCAAGAACAGTTAAGAGTCCTTGTTTCGACGGAGAGTCAGGAAAAGTTTTTAGATTTTCGACCGCTAGTTTGTGATGCGACAAAGCCATATCCTTAGCCATTCCAAGCCCATCATATTTTTTAAGCAAAGCTAAAATTATTGCGAAGTCATTTTGGTTTTTTTCGTCCGAAGTTAAATTCCTGGGTAAATTCCCAGGTAAATTCCCGGGGAAGTTACCAGGGAAGTTTCCGGAGAAATTTTTAGCGAAGATTTCAGCGATTAATTTTTGCTCTGTTTCATCGGCTTTGGCGTAAAGTAAAATGATCGGCAGAGTTACTTTTCCCTCAAAGAAATCGCCGCCGATTTCCTTGCCAAGAACCGAGGTTTGTGAAGAGTAATCAAGTGTGTCATCAACAATCTGAAAAATAATTCCGAGATTTTTTCCAAACTCGCGAAGCATTGCCACTTCTGATTCCGGGCGATTGTTAATCAATGCTCCAGACTCGCAGGCAGCAGAAAAAAGCACGGCAGTTTTGCCAAAAATAATCTCAAAATATTTTTCCTGTGACAGTGCAACATCGTTGGAATTTTGCAGTTGCATCACTTCGCCATCAGCCATTACCGAAGAGGCTTTCGCGAGCAAATCGAGCACGCGCAAATTTTTGCAACGAACCATTAATTGAAAAGCGATCGAGAAGAGGTAATCGCCAACAAGAATGCTAATTTTATTGTCCCAAATCGCATTGGCAGTTTTTTTGCCGCGCCTGATCTGGCTTGCATCGACGACATCATCGTGCAGTAAAGTTGCCGAGTGAATTAACTCAACTGCCGCGGCTAAATCGTGGTGATTATTGCTGGATTTTGTGCCACAAATTTGCGCGGCGAGAATTAATAAAATTGGCCTTACACGCTTTCCACCAGAGGCGATTAAATGCTCGGAGATTTCTTGAATCAGAGGTGATTTGCCTTGCGCGAATTCTAAAATTGTTGCGTCAACTATTTTTAAATCCGCTTCCAATGTATCGACTATTTCTTGGAAATTTTGCATCTATTGAGAATTTTGATGGAGCATCAAAATCTTGTTACGGCATTGCTCAATCGTTGCAGAAACATCATTCATGGTTGATCTAATTACTTCTGCAGACTCCTCCGACCAGCCACGCTTTACTAATTCGATGTAAGTAGTTGCAAGCTTGTCAGCGTAGTCTTCAAGGCGATTAGTAATTTCTTCAATGATCGTAAATTGCTGTTCGGATAATTTGTGAGAACTGTCTTCTGTCGCTCTAATCAGGCGATCCGCGTAAGCGTAATATTCGACGATTTCGTTGTAGAGTTGCTCTTGATGAAGGGTTGCCATTGTGCTCTGTAAGATTTGCGGGAGAGGGTCGGGAAGCTATTTTTGGACTGGTAAAAGTCTACTCCCAAAGATTGCTGTACCCAAGCGAATGTGAGTTGCGCCCAGTGCAATCGCCTCTTCAAAATCGGCGCTCATTCCCATTGAAAGATTTTTTAAATTATTTTCTTTGGCAAGTTTTGCGAGTAGAGCGAAGTAAGGAGAAGCCAGTTCATCAGCGGGTGGAATGCACATTAAGCCAGTGACGTTAAGCATTAATTCGTCACGAGAAAATCTGACAAAATCTTTTACTTCGTGAGGCATGATCCCGTATTTCTGGGGCTCTTCGCCAATATTTACTTGGATGAAAATCTCCGGATTTTTTTGCTGCCCAAGGGTTTTTTGTTTAGTTATTTCTTTTTTCAAAACCTCGGCAAGTTTTTTACTGTCGAGAGTTTGAATGGAGTCAAACAGTGCAATTGCTTGTTCAGCTTTATTGCTTTGCAAATGACCAATAAAATGCAGTTTAATTTCTGGAAAATTTTTACGAATTTCTAGCCACTTCTCTTCAGCCTCTTTTAAATAATTCTCGCCAAAAATTTTGCAGCCCGAATCGATTGCTTGCTGAATTTTTTCCGCGTCAAAATTTTTTGAGACGGTAATTAAATTGACTTGCGATCTATCTCGGCTGTAGGTTTTGCAGGCATGTTTAATTTTTTCGTTAAGCAAAAATAAGTTTTGTTCAATCATGTTTCAGTCTGTTTTTTTTACGGATCGCAAGAAGATTTCTGACTTTAAAAAAGTAATTAAAAATCTGCCAAAAAATTCTGTCGTGATTATTCGCGAATATGATCTTGCGCCAAAAGAGAGAGAAATTTTTGCGCAGGAAATTTCTGCTTTGGCGCGCGAAAAGGATCTAAAAATTTTGGTCGGAAAAGATTTGGTACTAGCGCAAAAAATCAAAGCCGACGGAGTGCATTTTTCTGATTTTGATAAATTGCCCCTACCTCTTTTGCGACACAGAAATTTTATTTTTAGTTTTTCTTGTCACAGTTTTAAATCCTTTCTAAGTGCTCGTAAATTGAAGCCAGACATGATTTTCATCTCACCAATTTTTCCGACATCAAGTCACAAAGAGACAAAATCTCTCGGACTCCAATACTTAGCAAAAATCATTACCAAAAATCGAAACTCGCTGCCAATTTACGCGCTTGGTGGCGTTAATTCTACAAATCTTAAATCGCTCAAGAAGCTCGGATTAGCCGGCTTCGGAGCAATCAATTTTTTTCAAACAGAGCGATGAAAATTACTCCAGTAATTCTTTCTGGCGGTTCCGGAACTAGGCTCTGGCCGGTTTCGCGCGAACTTAATCCAAAACAATTTTTAGATTTTTTCGGCAAGCATTCACTTTTTCAACAAACGGCATTGCGCGTAAAATCAAAAGATTTCGAAAAGCCAATTATTGTCTGCAACAACGAACACCGCTTTACTGCCGCTGAAGAATTACAAAAAATCGGCATCGAGCCGAATTCAATTATTCTCGAACCTTGCGCCAGAAATACCGCGCCGGCGATTGCGATTGCGGCACTTGGCGTAATGACGTCGGATCAAAAAAACGACGTGATTCTAGTAATGCCTTCCGACCACATTATTCGCGACGAAAAGAAATTTATTACTCAGGTAAAAAATTCTTTTGCGGCAGCGCAAGCTGGATATTTAATTACGTTTGGCATCATGCCAGACAAAGCTGAAACTGGTTACGGCTACATTAAAAAATCCGCTGCTGTTGAAAATTTTTCTGAAGTTTTTTCTGTCGAAAAATTCATTGAAAAGCCAGATCAAAAAACCGCCGAAAAATTTCTTTCTGACGGAAATTATTTGTGGAATAGCGGCATCTTTATGTTTCGCGCCTCTTCCTATTTGGAAGCGCTCCAAAAATACCACAACGACATCTTCATCTCTTGCATCAACTCTCACAACAAGGCGCGCCGCGATCTAGATTTTATGCGCTTGCCGGTGGAAGACTTTGAGCAATGCGCCAATATTTCGATTGATTACGCAATAATGGAAAGAGCTGAAAAAGTTGCAGTTGTGCCGGCTAACATTGGCTGGTCAGATGTTGGCTCTTGGAGTGCGGTTGCTGAATTGTCGCCGCAAGATGAAGATGGAAATACTCTGGTTGGTGACGTGTTTGCGCTAAATAGTAAGAACTGCTACGTCAACTCACGCAGCCGCTTGATTGCTACGATCGGCGTAGAAAATTTAATCGTGATTGCGCTGAAAGATGTGGTGCTAGTGCTCAATAAAAATAATTCGCAGGACGTGAAAAAAATGTTCGAGCTGCTCAAAAATCAGAAGCGCGAAGAATGTTTTTCGCACACAAAAGTTTTGCGCCCCTGGGGAAGTTTTGAAGTGATTGACGACGCTGATCGTTTCAAAGCAAAACGTATTACTGTGAAGCCAGGTGCATCACTTTCGCTGCAAATGCACAATCATCGCGCGGAACATTGGATCGTAGTTAAAGGCACAGCCCACGTAACTTGCGACAAGGATGAGTTTATTCTCACTGAAGACAAATCGACCTACATTCCAATCGGCAAAAAACATCGCCTTGAGAATAAAGGAAAAATTCCACTTGAGTTGATTGAGGTGCAAACCGGCGAATATTTAGGCGAAGACGACATTGTGAGATTCAGTGACATTTACGGTCGTTAAGCGAATTATTTTCGGGCTTGGTTCGAACCTAGGAGACCGAGAATTTTACCTTGATGCAGCAGTTGCAGAGCTAGAAAGAGAGATGTTCCTCAGCAATTCAAGAAAATCAAAAATCTTCAAAAATCCGGCAATGCTTTTGCCAAATTCTCCGAAAGAATGGGACGTTGAATTTTTCAACATCGCCTTCTCTGCGGACATTGATTTACAAAAATTTTCGCCGGAAAAAATTTTAGAAATCGTTAAAAAAATCGAAAAAAATTTAGGTAGAAAAGAGCGCGAAAAATGGGCGCCGCGCGAGATCGACATTGATATTTTGGCGATTGGTGATTTACGAATTAGCCTTGGAGATAAGCTTACGATCCCTCACCCAGGGCTATTTGAGCGCGATTTTTTTATTCAGACAGTAAAGGAAATCGAGTCGGGATTCTAGTTTCCTAGATCCTCGTGAAAGCGGGGATTGAGGAAAAGTTTCTGCATCGCAACAGTCTCAATCCCAGTAAAACTCTTCAGCGTTTCAACAATCGAGTACTTCGATTCTTCTCGCTCATTCACAATTATTTTTTCTACCACAACATCTCTTGCCTTTAGAGCCTCAAAAGCTGAAAGCGCGTGGCTAATCGCGCCTAAATAATTTCCAGCAACAAGCAAAACAGAAATTTTTAACTCAAAAGCCAAATCCAAAAAAGTTTTTTGATTGTTAATCGGCGTCATTACGCCGCCCGCAGCTTCGATTAATAAAGTTTTTTCGCCCACTTCTAAAATTTTTTTCTGACAAAAATTTTTCACCGCAAGGAAATCAATTTGTTCATTTACGAAATGTGGCGAACAAGGTTCTGCAAAGCGCCAAGGCGTGATCTCATTTAAATTTTTCTCAGAAATTTCTAAACCAAGTGCAGCTAAAATTCTTGCCGGATCGCTGTTTTTATCGGAATCAAGAAAGCCAGTACAGACTGGTTTAATCGCAGTTACTTTCGGCAAAATTCGACAAAGATTTTCCACCAAAAAACTTTTCCCAATGTCGGTGCCGGTGCCAAGAATTAAGTAAGTCATTTTAAATTTTTTGAGATTTTTTTGTCGTCTAAAATTTTCTGGATTTCAGCTTTTGTGAAAATGACAAATATAAAAATCTAAGGGGTGAAAAAGACGAGAAAATTGCGAATTTAAAAAAAATATTTTTTTAGAGCTTAGAGCCAACTGAGTTCAGACCAAAAGATGTTTGCCGCCGGCGGCAAACATCTTTTTTTAATCGAACAAATTTTGAATTGTCGAAGGAACAAAAGCGCTTACTTTATTTGTGGTAAATTTTGCTTCCTTGTCTTCCGATTTTTTGTCGTATTCGTAACGAATTCCAAACAAACCGCCGCCTTCTCCAGCAGTTAGTAAGCCGCTAATTACGCCACCCACGATTGGAATTTTTCCGATGCCAAAAAGATTATTCACAATAAAGCCAGGCACGATCATTCCCTTGAGCTGACAACTCTTGCTAATGAGGTTAATTTCGCCCTTGGCGGTAACGCCGATTTTGTAATTATTGGCTACTAGTGAATCGATGCCGAGAACGTAATCCTGAAGGTGGAACTCGAGTTTCACCGAATTAAAAATTGTTTTGTCGCTGGCGAAAATCTTGTCGCGGATTTGTGAAAATAATGTGTTTTGCGAGAAGCGTTTAACTGTTTCGTTTTCGTAAATCGTGATTTCATTGTCGATTGTTAGCGTGCCTTTGAGCACGGGTTTATTGTCGATTGCGTAATGCTGAATTTTTAATTTTGCGTCGCCGCCAGTAATGACATCTGAAATTCCTAAACCCTCGGCGAGGTAGCCCGAGTCAGTGACGCGACCAGTGACTAAATAATTTTCCTCAGCCTTGTCGATTCGTAAATTTGCGAAATTTTGTTTGTTGTAATTGGCCTTGAGTAGGCCTTTTTCGCAGAGGCCTTTGGTACAATTTAGCGATAAATACAAGTTGTGCAGAACCTTGTTTTTCAAGAGATGGGCGCGATTGGCGACGAGTTGCAAAGTTAAATCGGGGAAGTTTTCTTTCGAAATTTTTTGCTTCAAAAATGTGCCAAAATTTATTCGATCTCCGCGCCAAGAAATTTTGCGCAAGTTTGTTTTTGCATCAGCCCGGTAGGCGATTAAATAATTATTTTTGTCGAAATTAGTATTCTTGAGATTGACAGATGTAATCAGGAATGGCGTGGTTTGAAGGGAGATGTCGCCACTAATTTTTTCAAGTTGGCCACCTTTCTCTTTTTTACTTAGAACAATATTTTTGATGCGAATTTCTTGCGGGCTGCGCACGGAAACTACCAAATTTAACTGCGATTCGACGCCGGATTTTTTGGTTAAATCGAGCGGATTGGAATCGAGCTCGGCAACAGTTAAATCAATATTAGTAACGAAGTCGACGCTGCCGAAATCTTTCTTGCTGCTAACGATCGCGCCGCCGTGGAGGTACTCGTTGCTTAGCCCGGAAATGACTGAATTAACTGTGACGTAAGAATTTTTGAGAGTGATTTCTTTGTCGATTGGCAGACGAATGTCGAAATCACTTTGCGCATCTCCATTTAAATATTTGGTAACTTCCTTGGTGAATTCTGGATCGTTATTGGCGTGATGTAATCCGTTTGCAGCATTTCCGGTGGCCTTTCCAGAGATTTTTAGCATTACGGTTTTTGCCGCGAAATCGTCGATTGTTACCAGACTCTCAGAAATTTTTGTCTGCAAAACTTCGCCACTAGCAATGGCGATTTTCATGTTTTCTTTTGTGAAGTTTGCGGTCGCAGAAATATTTTTTACCTCTGGGAAATCCGGGCTGTATTTTAGATTGATGCCCGACAAAGACGCTTCGGCATTGATGTTGTTAAGAAAAAATTCATCCTTGATTTGGGTCAGAGCAAATTTCGCTGAGGCGATTTTAATCACTCCACCTTTGACGTGAGTAGTAACCCATTCGCGAATTCCATTTTCTTGTAGAGTGATTGGCCAAAACTTTTTCAACTCGTCACCCAAAACATTTTGTAACTGAATGCTGAAATCGAACTTTTTACCTTGCTCATTTTCTAATCCAGAAATGAGTAGAGACATGCGAAGATGTGCCTTGTTTGCTGGTTTTGTGGCGTCTGCAAAATCAGTTTCAATTTGTGACAAATCTAAAGTTTTGGTTTTGTGATCGTATCCGCCATTAACGGAGAAATCAGAAAAATACATTTTTTGCGTGAAGAATTCCGCGAATTCAAAATCACCTTTTTCAGAGAAGATTTTGAACTTCAAATTGCTGAGCTCGTCATTCTGAAAGGCGAAAGAAATATTAGCGCTGAGAGCGGCATTTATTTTACTTAATTCAGCTAGGCTCGGGTGAAATTCAGAGATCAAATTTGGCGAAAGATTCTGCAGAGACAAATCGCAAATTGTGTTGTCTGAGATCGTGCAGTTAGAGCTTAGAGTCACTTCACTTTCTTTGGCATCTAGACTGAGCTGACTCTGTGATGAAATTACTAAATTCTTACCTTTGCTAACAACGTGAATTTGGGATTTTTTGAGCAAAATTTCGCGCTCAAAATTTTCACCACGAACTAGTAATTTCGCGTTTTCGATCTCAAGATCTTCAATTGGATTTTCGCCTTTACGAATCGAGGAAAGAAGTGCGGTGATTAAGGATAAATCACTTTGTTTTGCTGAAGGATCCGAACTAGCGCTGGTTAATTTTTGCCAATCTCCAAGAAAGATATTTGGGTTTGAGACCTTGATTTTGCTGGGTTGGAAGTTTAGTCGTAAAAAATTCAATAAAGAAAACTCCGTTTCTAAATCAGGAATAATGAAGGATTCTTTGCCGACGCCATCTGAGTCGGGATAAAGAATGCGCAGATCGGAAATGGTGATTTTTAACGTGCCGTAATTGGTGAAACTCAAAAAAGTTTTGTCGATGCTGACATTGTCGCGGCCGAATTTTTCTTGTAAGACTGACTCGATTTTTTGCGTTACTAACAAGATTGATCTCGGCTTGGTTGAGACCAAAACTGCAAAATAGAAAATGACGATTAATGCAATGATGACAAGGGATGCAGCGGTGCCGTAAAATAGGCCGAGCTTGTTATTTTTTGACTTGGAATTGGGATGTTTCTGTTGGTGTTTGTGCATTTTTATGAAGATGCTGAGAATTCTCTAGTTGCCATCCTCGCGTAGGCGAGGATTCAGAGGATGGCTAGATTTTACCCCCAAGCGTGCTGTCCTGGATCCCCGCCTGCGCGAGGATGACGCTGAAAGATTGAAAAGAAATTTGCTAATCCAACTCGTAAGTTTTTTGCCAATCTTCTTTGTCAGCGAAATTCGGCTGATCCTCTTTGTAAAGAATAAAATCTTCAATTACCAAAACATCCATTTCAGTGCGCATGAAGCATTTGTAGGAATCTTGTGGATCGTAGACAATTGGCTCTCCGCGCACATTGAATGAAGTATTAATTACAACCGCTGAGCTGGAGTTTTCGGAGAATTTTTTAAGTAAATTGTAAAAGCGCGGATTGGTTTTTTGGTGAACCGTTTGAATGCGAGCAGAGTAATCAACGTGAGTAACTGCCGGAATAGTTGAGCGCGAAACATTTAATTTTTCGATGCCAAAAAGTTTTTCTTGAGCTGCATCCATTTTTTTTATTAAATCTTTTTTGATTGGCGCGACCAAGAGCATGTAAGGCGAATCGCAATCTAATTCAAAATAATCAGCAGCTTTTTCACTTAAAACTGCGGGCGCAAATGGACGAAAACTTTCACGGTATTTAATTTTTAGATTCATTTTTGACTGCATCTTTTCGCTACGTGCATCGCCCAGAATGCTACGTGCGCCAAGAGAGCGCGGGCCGAATTCCATTCTGCCTTGATGCCAGCCGATTACCTTTTCACCCTGCAAAGCTTCGCAAGCCAAGTTTAAAAGTTGCTCTTCATTTTTGGTGCAGATGTAGCTAGCGCCTACAGAATCAAGGTATTCGCGCACTTCTTCATTGCTAAATTTTTTACCTAAATAGCTTCCTTTAATGTTGTCTTCGCCGGTTTTGTAGCAGTTGCGGGGCTGGTTTAAATGTTGGTAGTAAGCGGTTTGCGCTGCGCCCATTGAGCCTCCGGCATCTCCTGCCGCGGGTTGAATCCAAATATTTTCGAAGATTTTTTCTTGGAGAATTTTTCCATTACCAACGCAATTCAATGCTACTCCGCCAGCCATTACCAAATTTTTACTGCCGGTAATTTTTTGTGCCGTGCGGGCTAATTTGATCATTACTTCTTCTGTTACTTCTTGCAGCGAGCGGGCTACGTCCATTTCGAACTGAGTTAGATCGGATTCGGATTTACGGGCTTTGCGACCAAAAACTGCGGCAAATTTGTCATTCGTCATTGTTAGGCCGACGGTGTAATTGAAGTACTCCATGTTGAGCTTGAAGGAGCCGTCTTCTTTGATGTCGATGAAGTGTTTTTTGATGAGATCGGTGTAAGTTGGCTCGCCGTAAGGTGCGAGACCCATTACTTTGTATTCACCAGAATTTACTTTGAATCCGAGGTAGTAGGTAAAAGCTGAATAAAACAACCCAAGCGAATGCGGAAAATGCATCTCTTTTAAAAAGGTGATTTTGTTGTCGACGCCGTGCGCGATTGAAGTTGTAGCCCATTCGCCAACTCCATCCATTGTTAGAATTGCGGCGTCGCGAAATGGTGAGGGATAAAAACAACTGGCGGCGTGCGATTGGTGATGTTCAGAAAAAAGCAGTTTTGCTTCGACTGATTTGCCAAGCTCTTTGATGATTGTATCTTTCAGAAAAAGTTTGTGCTTCAGCCAAATCGGAATCGAAGTGACGAATGAGCTGAAGCCGCGTGGAGCTTCGGCCAAATAAGTTTCGATCAAGCGTTCAAATTTCAAAAAAGGTTTTTCAAAAAAAGCAACGTGATCGACTTGATCTAGCGTTATTCCCGCTTCAGCGAGTACGTAAGCGACGGCATTTCGAGGAAATGATTCGTCGTGTTTCTTGCGCGTGAATCGCTCTTCTTGTGCTGCGGCAATGATTTCTTCACCCTTGATTAGACAAGCGGCAGAATCGTGAAAGAAGGCGGAGATTCCGAGAATGTACATCTAGAATAATGTGTAAATGAAGGGAGCCACTGCGGAGCCTTGCGCGACAACAATCAGCAAGCCAAGCAAAAGCATGATTACAATGATTGGCAGAAGCCAAAATTTCTTTCTGGCTTTTAGGAAGGCCCAAAGTTCTTTAATGAGAGACATGTTTTTTAGTAAGGTTTTGTAATTTTTCTGAAACGATTTTTGCGACAAGTTTTGAGCCTTCATTGGTGAAATGAACTGCGTCGTAAAGATACTTGGTTTCCATTGGAATTTCGCGCTCTAAATCAAT
>CAMBXE010000040.1 GCA_945871805.1 Rhizobium sp. Q54
ATGCTCATCAGATCAATATTCATCGCGTTAACATCGAGAGAAATCTTGCCAAATGCTTGTGCGGCATCGGTGTGGAAGAAGGCACCTTTCTTGCGGCAAAGCGCACCGATTTCTGCGAGAGGTTGAATGACGCCAATTTCATTATTCACGGCCATGATTGAAACGAGGCAGGTTTTATCAGTGATCGCAGCTTCAAGTTGCTTGAGGTCGATTAAGCCGTTTTGCTGAACTGGCAAGAAGGTGACAGAAAAGCCTTCCTGTTCTAAGTCGCGCACCGAGTTGATCACGCATTTATGTTCAGTCGCAATCGTTATCACATGATTTCTTCCGGTGGCGCCGTAGAAATGCGCAACGCCTTTAATCGCGATGTTGTTCGATTCAGTTGCGCCCGAGGTGAAGAAGATTTCTTTCGGATCAGCGCCAATTAATTCCGCGACATTTTTGCGCGCGATCTCCACCATTTCTTCCGCTTTCCAGCCGAGAGAATGAGTGCGTGAATGGGGGTTGCCGTAATCATTTTTCATGCAATCGATCATCACTTCAACCACGCGTGGATCCATTGGGGTTGTGGATTGGTAATCTAGGTAAATAGGAAGCTTAACTGTCATTTTTCTTTTTATTTATCATTGTTATCGCGTCATCCCTACCTTCGCGGGGATAACAACTTACTTATTTTTTTCGTAAAAGTTTTTCCAAACTTCGACGAATTTTTCGATTTCGTCGCGAGTGTTTTCAGGTGCAAGACTAACGCGAATCGCGCTTGTAGAAAATTCCGGGGCAATGCCCATCGCTTTCAAAATTCGTGATTCGGTTGAAGTGCCAGAAGAGCAAGCTGGTCCTGCACTCACGCAGATTTTATTTAAGTCGAAGTTGATTAATTGAGTTTGGGCGTCGCAGTTACGAGTGGCGATGTAGCTAGTGTTAGGAAGGCGCGCCACTTCATCTGCGAAAATTTTTACGTTAGCGCCGGCGATATTTTTTATTTTTTCTTCAAGTTCATCACGCAATTTTTTTACGTTTTCGTAAGTAAGAATTTTTTTTGCGGCAATTTTACAAGCAGCGCCGAAGCCGGCGATTCCCGCGATATTTGTGGTTCCAGCACGTTTCGATTTTTCTTGTTTTCCGCCGTAAATCAGAGGCTTGATGTCGAGACCTTTACGAATTAAAAGTGCGCCAACTCCTTGTGGACCATTTAATTTATGTGCGGCGATTGAAACGAAATCGGCGTTAATTTTTTCGAGATCGACAGAAATTTTTCCAACTGCTTGCACGATGTCGCAGTGGAATAATCCTCCTTTTTGGTGAGTAAGTTTTGAGATTTCTTCCACAGGCTGAATCGCTCCGGTCTCATTATTTACAAGCATCGCCGAGGTTAGAAAATTTCCGTCTGTTGGTAATTTTTGTTCTAAATCAACAAGATCAATCAAGCCATTTTCACAAGCGGCGATCTCGATTATTTCTTTGTTTTGCGGGCGACATTCGTAAACTGAGGAATGTTCAATCGCCGAAAAAATAATTTTTTTAACATCGATGCCAAACATCACGGTGTTTGTCGCTTCGGTCGATGATCCCGTAAAAATTACTTCATAATTTTCGGCGTTGAGTAATTTTTTTAATTCTTCGCGCGCCTCTTCAACGATCTTTTTAGCTTGGCGTCCGAGCTGATGATTTGACGAATTATTTAAAGGCAACTTGTAAGCCTCAAGCATTACAGCAAGAGCTTCTGAAGCGATTTTAGTTGTTGAGTTGTGATCTAAAAAAATCATAGGCTGGAGAGAGAAACTGAATCCAAATATTCGTAAATTTTATTTTCCAAACCGCGCCAAAGGTGATGCGTTTTGCATTTGCTGCTAACTGTCACACAGCCTTCTTTAGTGCTGCAGCGCGTCATTTTTACGTGCTCGCCCATGGCCTTGATGATGTCGGCAATAGTGATCTCTTCGCGCTTCTTTCCGAGTACATAACCGCCGCCTGGTCCTTTAAACGAAACAACAATTCCAGCTTTCTTTAGGCATGCAAAAATCTGCTCGAGATAAGAAAGCGAGATTTTTTGTTTCTCAGAAATGGCTTGCAGCGAAATCGGTTGAGAGTTTTTTTCCTCAGAAATTTCGATGACGGCCATTACGGCGTAGCGCGCTTTTGTTGTTAGGATCATGTTTGAAAAAATAATGTCCTACTTTTTTAGTCGGGTATTATTTTAACTCAAGGCTCTTGTTTTGGTTTTCTGGATCTCTGCCTGCGCGGGGATCCAGTTGTTACGGTCCTCACAATAATCCGGGTACAGTATACCAATTAATCCTCCCCCGAATTATTCCTGCTCTTCGAATAAACTTCTCCCTTTAATCATAATCGCATCCACCAATTTACAGTGTAGGGTGTCGGGATCTGACACCTTTTGGCATCTTTTATCAAAAACTATCCCTCAATCATGACAATAAAAAACATCGTTGCCCAACCGCTGACCATTCCCTTCACAGAAACACACCGCATCGTAAATCGAAAAAATAATATCGAGTACGAGCTATTCGTTTCTTTTCCCCCCTCTTACAAAAGTGATGAAGAATCTTATCCAACTATTTTTACAACCGATCCGAATTTTATTTTTCCGATTTTGGTCAGCGCCATGAAGTCACTCACAACAATGATTCCAGACGCAATCATTATTGGCATTGGTCACGCTGATTTGGATTTTAAAGAATTAGATGCAGTAACGCGCAATGCTCGAGCCGAAGTTCACAGAGCTCGCGATTTGCTGCCTTGGAAGTTTGATAAGTCTACCAAAAATTTTACGCATGAAAATTTAGAGCTTGAAGCTGAGATCGTAAAACATTCTGGCCACGCCGCAGAATTTACAGATTTTATTGCTTTGGAAATAATTCCATTCATCGAAAAAACTTACAGAACAAAACCAGAGCGAACCTTGATTGGCCACTCATTTGGCGGATTATTTGCATCTTGGATCGCACTAAATCATCCAACAATTTTCCAAAATTATCTGGTAATCAGCCCAATTTTTCATTACGAAGACGGACGAATTTTTGAAGAAATCTCCAATTTTTCTAAAACAATTCTCGCAAAAATTTACCTCTGCTCTGGCTCTTGCGAAAGCTTTCATCCCGACTTTTTTAAACACTTAGAAAAATTCCACGACGGAATAAACACATCCCCGAACGTCACCACAAAAGTAGAAATTTTTGAAGATGAATATCATTGCTCAACCGTGCCTTTCGCCATTTCGAAGGGGCTGAGATTTCTTCATCAAAAAGCTGAGTATTGTAAATTAGCAGAGTAAGCAGATCTACCATTGCTGGCTCTTCTTAAGCTGCGGGAGTTACCGATGCAGGTCGCGGTCTTAGACCGCGACCTCACATTCAGATCAAAATTAAAATAAAAAAGAAATGAACGTGTAGACTGAGTCAGAGACTTCGATCTGAGTTTTTTTGATTGCCACGCTTCGCTCGCAATGACGTGAAAAGTATGTACTCATCTCGTCATTGCGAGGAGCGGAGCGACGCGGCAATCCAAGCTTAAACCCAAATCCGTCATTAGAATTGCGCCATTATCTCTACTAACCCCTAATTCTATTAGCCTCGCTCTCCGCTCCGTCAGCGTATGCATGCTACGCTTCCGGTGCGATGCTCGCCAGAGACTAATAGAATTAAGGCTTAGCGAGATACTGTCGCAATTCTAATGACGGATCTGGGTTAAATTTTTGAGATGAAGATCGTTGTGTTTTTTACTCGATCTTGCCCCGGCGCAACTCCTGGAAAATCTTGTCTGCTGAAATTTTTCTCCGCGAAAAAGTCGAAAATCTTTTTGTAGTTGTCGCGTTCGGAATCGTCTAGGATGATTGAGCCACCTGGCTTTAGAGCGTCGATTGAATTAGTTGTACTGAGGAATCTTTTGATTGAATCGACGATGATGAAGTCGAATTTTTTTCCGGAGTTTTTGGCGAAGTTTTGGTAGAGGTCGTTGGTTAAGCCATCTTCCATTAAAGCGATTTCAACATTGCTTAGATTGGCTGATTTCAACATCGCGAACCATTTTTCTCTTGTCTCAATTCCAGTCACTTGTTTTACTCTTTGGGCAAAAAACAAAGTCGACGAACCGCAGCCGAATTCAAAAATTTCGTGATTTTTATTCAGATTTTTTTTGAGGAAATCGATCGCGGGATACGTCATCCAAGGCACTGGGTTACCGGTCTCATCTCTTATAATATCCATATCCATGAAAGAAGTTTATTTGAATTCTAACCACTTGGCCAAGTCTTGGCCGTTCGAAGAAGCGCGCAGAATTTTTGAAAAAATTGGCGGAAAAACTCCGGCGAAAGGTTATGTGCTTTTCGAAACAGGCTATGGCCCGTCTGGCTTGCCGCATATTGGAACTTTCGGCGAAGTTGTGCGAACCGCTTTTGTTCGTCACGCTTTTTCTTTAATCGCGCCAGAAATTCCGACAAAAATGTTTTGCGTTTCTGACGATATCGACGGCCTTCGCAAGGCGCCAGATAACGTGCCCAAGCAAGAGATGGTGAAGGCGAATTTGGGCATGCCGCTTACTTCTATTCCCGATCCTTTTGGCACGCATGAATCTTACGGACATCACATGAACGCCCGTCTCCGTGGCTTTCTTGATGGTTTTGGGTTTCAGTATGAATTCATCAGCGCGACGGAAAAATATAAATCAGGCGCGTTCGATGCGACGATGCTTCGTGTTTTAGAAAAATATGATGAGCTCATGGCGCTAATGCTGCCAACGCTCGGTGCAGAGCGTCAGGAAACTTATTCACCTTTTATGCCGATCGATCCGGATTCTGGAATGGTCATCGATAAGGGCGTGAAAGGCGTGAATAAACTGAAAGGAACTGTGATTTACCTGGATGTAAATGGCGTTGAAAAAGAAGTTCCTGTGACAGGCGGTAGCTGCAAGTTGCAGTGGAAGATCGACTTTGGAGCGCGCTGGTATTCGCTTGACGTTGATTACGAAATCTACGGAAAAGATCACCAGCCGAATGAAAAAATTTATCGTAGCGTCTGCGAGATCTTGGGCGGCAAGCCTCCGATCAATTTCACCTACGAAATGTTTTTGTCCGATACCGGCGAAAAAATTTCTAAATCGAAGGGAAATGGCATCTCGGTTGAAGATTGGTTGAAGTATGCGCCAGCTGAGTCGATGGCACTTTTTATGTATCAAAAACCAAAGACCGCAAAACGTCTTTACTTCGATGTGATTCCAAAAGCGGCAGACGAATATCTAACTTTTGCACAAAGTTTTCCGACTCAGGACGAGGCTGCGCAGCTAGATAATCCGGCCTTCCACATCCATGAAGGAAAAGTTCCGGCGATTGGTTTTAACTTGAGTTATTCACTTTTGCTAAATCTTGCGAGCGTCTGCAATCCAGAGAATGACTCGGTGCTTTGGGGTTTTATCTCGAAATATCAGTCAGGTTTAACGCCAGAAAATTCGCCGATTTTGCAGAAGATGGTGGTTTGTGCGATCAGCTACTACAACGACTTCATCAAGAAAAATAAAAAATATCGTGAGGCGTCAGAAGCAGAGAGATCAGCGCTTCATGAGCTTGTAGAGGTTTTGCAAAGCGCAACTAAAGAGCAAAAAAATGACGGTGCTTTGTTACAAAATCTTGTCTTCCAAGTTGGTAAAAATCATGGCTACGAGCTGAAAATGCGCGACTGGTTTCTAGCGCTTTATCAGATTTTGTTGGGCCAAGACCAGGGGCCGAGGATAGGGTCTTTCATCGCCCTCTTTGGGATTGAAAATTTTGCGAAGTTGGTGAAAGAGAAAATAAAATAACCCCGCTAAAATCTTAATCTTATCCCTCCCGAGACAATAAAATTATCAACTCTTTCACCGATCTGTCTTGCCAAATTTGCCGTGCCGAAAGTTTTTGTGTGATAGCGCAATGCAAAATAAGGGGCAAATTTTCTAGTGATTTCATATCTGGTTAGAAGACCAACTTCAACTTCTGCCAAGCCAGATTTTACCTGTTGGCTTAGAACATCCTGCGCGAAAACTTCTGCCTCAAAATAGGGCTGAGTAATTAATTTTTGCGTAATCGAAATATCAATTTCCTGCTTTAATCTGGCGCTGTAATTACCCTGATCACTCAAAAAAATCTGTGCGTTAGTTTCAAACATGTATGGCGCTAAACCTTCAAGACCAATGCTTAAATAAGTTGGTTTTTGCGAAGAAAAGTCAGTACTGAAATCATGCCGAACACCAATTTGAGCATCCCAAAATTGAGAAATATTTCTGCTATAAAGCGCCTGAACTTCTGATTTATTATCATATTTTCCAAAAGTTTTTTGCTCACTTTTAAGCCATAAGCGATTGATGTCGCCGCCAATCCAACCGTTCACATCCAGCACTCTTGCTTTGCCGTCGCGAGCTTCTCCGGTATCAGCCTCTACGGTAAAAGCATGAAATATTTGAGGATGATCAGACGCATGATTTAGATGCTGATTTTCAGCGGCTGTTGCGATTTTAGCAAAAAAGAAAAACACCAAAAAGAGCTTAAGAGAAAATTTAATTCTCATTATTTGCCCTCTTTATCCACGGTGACAGATGTCATCATGCCACTTGCCATGTGAAGAAGAAGATGGCAGTGGAATGCCCATTCACCGGCTTCATCGGCGGTTAAAAGCAATGAAACTGTTTGCGCTGGCGGAACAATTACCGTGTGCTTGTTTGGCAACCATTTCATTGATTGGCCATTTTCCAATTGCATGAACATGCCATGCAAATGGATCGGATGGGCCATCATGGTTTCATTAACAAACTTCAAGCGCACTCGTTCGCCATATTTTAAATGGGTTGGCGCCGGAAATTTTTCACCGTTAATTGTCCAGATGTAGCGATTCATGCTACCGCCAAATTTGAATTCAATTTCACGAGTTGGCTTACGTAGATCTTTTTGCGCATGAAGCGTGATTAGATCGGAATAACTCAGGGCTTTATTTCCAGCCGGGGTTCCGAAATCAGCCCAGCCGCTTTTGATATTATTTATTCCCTCGCCCATTTGCATTTCTGTCATGTCATGACCCATCGCGGAATGATCCATGTCCTCCATTTTCATATCCCCCATGGTCATATCCCCCATGGCCATATCAGCCATGGTCAAAACTGTGCGTGGACGCATTTTTGGAATTTCGCCTGACAAGCCTTGACGCGGCGCAAGAGTTCCTCTGGCGTAACCGGTGCGATCAATACTTTCGGCAAAAATTGTGTAAGCCTTATCATCTTTTGGCTCGAGAATCACATCGTAAGTTTCAGCAACACCGATTCTAAATTCATCAGCCGTAACTGGCTTGATCGGCTGGCCATCAGCTTCAACAAATTTCATTTTTAAACCAGGAATCGAAACATCAAAAATCGTCATCGCCGAAGCATTGATGAAACGCAATTTTACGCGTTCACCTTTCTTAAAAATTTCTGACCAATTTTGATCGGCAGTTTTGCCGTTGATTAAAAAATGATATCTCGTGACATCCGATAAATCTGTAGGGTCCATGCGCATTTGACCCCAATCGAGATAATTACGCCAAGTCGCAATGAACCCGTTCTTTTTTACATCTTCAAAGAAGGTGAAAATTGTGCGCTTGTTGTAGTTGTAATAGCCCGAATCGATTTTGAGATTGTTTAAAATTTTATTCGGATTTTCTTCGCTGAAGTCAGAAAGCACGATCACATAGTCGCGATCAGTTTTAGTTTTGCTCGGCTCAATCACAATCGAACCGTAGGCTCCTTGAGCTTCCTGCAAATTGGAATGCGAGTGATACCAGTAAGTTCCAGTTTGGCGAATTTTGAATTTGTAAGTGAAAGTTGTGTTCGGCGCAATGCCGTGAAAACCGTTTAATCCTGGCACTCCGTCAAATTTTCCATCAAGCAAAATTCCGTGCCAGTGAATGGAAGTTTGTTCATCCATTGAGTTTTTAACATTAATTACAACATCTTCTCCCTCCTTGAAGCGCAAAGTTGGACCGGGAATTCCGTCATTAATTGTAATTGCTTCAACTGCCTTGCCGGTGATGAGCGCGTCCTGTTTTTTGATTTCTAAATCATAGCTTTTGGCGAAAGCTGATGAGGTAAAAATCGCGAACAAAACTGTTAAAAAAATCTTCTTCATGTTTTTAAATGTAAATAATTAACGACTACCAAAACTCGAATCTACATCGCAACAAAACTAACTTAAAACCACCACCCAAATACTCATAAATTCTATTTTAATTCGAATCTTGGCCGTCAAATTTGTGCGAAGATATTTTTGTTAAGACCAACTCTGAACCAATCAAATAAGCTATGTCGAAGTTTGAAATACCTTTATCGCTGCTAGAAAAAGCGGCCAAAACATTTCATCTTGAAGATGAAAATCAAACAGCGGAAGAAAAGCGCAAAATCAAGAATGAACTGACCTTTGATTCACAAAAATTAATCTCTGATTTTTTTGATGGCTGGAAGGAAAAAGGAAATCCAATTTTACGCATTGCCCAAGGGATAGACGAACTTAATTCAGCGGCAGATAGCAGCTGGTATCCAACAATTAAAAAACTCAAAGAACTCCTCCTAAAACAAGCTAATGAAGAAGCTAAAAAAGATCACCCTGGCATAAAATAAAAAAATATTTTTGGCTGATTATTTTGGGAATAATATTCCTGTTTGCCCTCTTGGTTAGGCACTATTCAGCAGTTGATGTCACCGATCAGATTACCCTAAAAACAGGCTTAATAGAGCGCGCGGCGGCATTCAAAAAAATTCTTCGTTACGAAGATTTAATGCTGGAAAAAGGAGAGCGAAAAGGAGGTCCGCTCAAAACCTTTTTATACTGGCCAATTAGTCCAACCAAAGACGAAGTTACTTACGCCGAGGAATTCATCGGCGGGACAAAAGAAGTGTACAAAATTCTTCTGAGCCAATCTGTTATTTGCGACGTTCCGGCAGAATATACCGCCGATCCCATGTCAGCTCCTAAAGAAGTTTTGAAGTTTATTCAAAAGCAAGATTTTACTTCCAAAACCAGTCAAATCGAAGACTCGATAAAATTAATCGAAATGCCCTTCGTCGAGAAATTTCTCTGCTCAAAATAATGAAGAATAAAAATAATTTTGGCTTCCCCCTCGAATATAAAAAACACCCAGAAGGCAAGGAGAACCATGAGCATTTTGATAATTACGCAAAAAATTTACTGGCGAGAAGACGCGATCTAGGAAAAAGTTGACGCGACAAAAAAAGTAACAACATCTTAAAAACATAACCTCACTCTTTCGCGGTTCAAAAATCTCATTTCCCCCTCAACGACAATCCTCAAGAATATGACAATCTCAATGTACGAATCCCTAGTCCCGACCGCCATTCACAACTTGCAAAACCTCTCTGCGATTTTGAGTAAAGGCGCGAGTTACGCTGAGGCAAAAAAGGTTGATGAAAAAGTTTTACTCAACTCGCGTTTATTTCCCGACATGCTTCCTTTAGTTCGCCAAGTACAGATTGCTTGCGATAGCGCAAAGGCTGGCGCAGCAAGGCTTGCAGAGATTGAAGTTCCTTCTCATGCAGATGAAGAGCAAAGTTTTTCGGAGCTAAAAACACGCATTCAAAAGACCGTCGATTTCTTAAAAACTATCCAACCAGAACAAATCAACGGCAAAGAAGATCTCAAAATCAGCTACACTCAACGCAACAGAGAAAGCAATTTCATCGGTCTGCCTTATTTGTTAAATTACACTTTGCCGAATATTTATTTTCACATCACCACAGCTTACGTAATCTTGCGCCACAATGGCGTAGAGATTGGAAAAAAAGATTATCTCGGAACTAAATAAACTAGTTCGTTGGAGTCAAAATTTTTTTAACCCCGATCCGCCATTAGAATTAAGGGTTAGTAGATATAATGGCGCGATTCTAATGGAGGATCCGGGTTTAACTGCGAGAAACTTACGTCGCTGTAAAAAAATAAATTAATTCCAATGAAATTTTCTCTCGAACATCTGCCCAAAAATAAACAAACTGAGCTGCGTAAACTCACTAACGAGATCATTAAATCTTGTGACGATGTTGAAAAAGTAATTCTCTTTGGCTCTTACGCCCGCGGTACTTTTAAGGAAGAGAAAGATTTAAAAGCAGATCGCAAATCTGGGCATGTTTCTGATTACGATATTTTAGTCGTGACCGAAAAATTAGAAACCGTTCCCGAATTTAAATATTGGAACTACGCCGATAAATTAAACCTCAGCGCGGCAGTTAGAATTCTCGCCATCGACATCGACCAACTTAATGAGCACCTAGAAAACAGCCACTACCTCTACAGCGACATCGAAAAAGAAGGCATCATGCTTTTCGATTCCAAAAAATATCCGCTGGCTCTGAAGAAAAGAAAATTAAAAAATTTCGAAGCACAAAGAATCGCGCAAGAGCATTTCAATCACTGGTTTGATCGCGCTAATGATTTTGTCGATACCTACAAATTACTCGTGCAAAAAGGCAAAACTGCGAGCGCATCTTTTCACTTAAATCAGATCGTTGAATCTTGTTACAAAGCGATTCTGCTCGTTTTCACCAACTACAATCCGCATGAACATCACCTCAGAACTTTGGGCAAATTAGTCGAAAGATATCACCAAGATCTCTACACACTTTTTCCCCAGGATGCCCAACCAGACCGCGACAGATTTGCCTTGCTGGAATATGCCTACATCGGCGGCAGATACGATCCAAGACATAAAATGTCGCGCGAAGATTTAGAAATTTTAGCAAATGACGTGGTACGACTTTTGAAAATCACTGAGGAAATTTGTAAGAAGAAAATTTTTAGTCACCGACCATAATCCCAGATCCCCACTTTCACGCGGATTCAAGATTTTTTTCAGATCAAAAAATATCCCAGAAAACCGCAGCCGATAATTATTAGCGGAGTGCTCCAACGCCATTTTAACCCAGATCCGTCATTAGAATTGCGACAGTATCTCACTAAGCCTTGATTCTATTTGCCTTGAGTGAACACCGCACCGGAAGCGCAGCATGAATAGACTGACTAAGAGGAGGGCAAAACGAACTAAAGGGCATCTCTAAAAATTGCCTTTCTCGGTACTTTTGTCGCCAGCTAAAATTTTTAGAGGTGCCCTAAAAGAAATTTTGTTTGCCG
>CAMBXE010000041.1 GCA_945871805.1 Rhizobium sp. Q54
TGTGACGGTTTGGTTGTTTAACTTTTCTAGCTTTGCCTCGATAGCTTTGTCTCCCTCCTTCCGCAGTGTGGCTTTGGAGATTAGATGAGTTGCATCAACAAAGGTAAAAACTTCGCTGATGTAACCCTAAGATTTTAGCTGACCCCGCAATAATAAAATAATTAAGAGATTTAGAGAAAATTAACTGGATTTGTTGGGGGGATTTGCAACGGCCACAACACTGTAAACCCATGGCTTACCCCGAGATTGAACCCCAATGCGAGCCTTCATTCCGAAATACCATTGATCGTTCTTCTTGGTAGAGCTCATTTCTGGATCACGAGATTTACTTTTATTTTTAGTGCTGGTTGGAGCGGCAATTAGTGTGGCATCAAATGAAGTTCCTTCTTTGACCAACAGATTCTTTTCTTCAAGAAAGTGATTCACGGCGTCGAAGATTGCTTCGGGGAGATTGTGCTTTTCTAGGAGGTGGCGGAAGTTGAGGATGGTGGTTTCGTCAGGGACCTTGTCTGAAATGAGATCGAGAGCAAGAAACTTCTGGAAACTGCCGCGATCATAAATTGCATCCTCAGCAGCTGGATCACTGAGATTGTACCATTGCTGCAAGCAGTGGATTTTTAGCATGAGTCTAGCGAGAAAGATGGTCTGCCGCCTTGATTGAGGGCGCTTCTGACGCTAAAGTTATTTTGGTTATTTGCGTAGTAAGGACTTATTTTGGGAAACAAGTATCTGCCAAGGAACGACTTTCAACCCAGATCCGTCATTAGAATCACGCCATTATCTCTACTAAGCCTCAATTCTATTAGCCTCGCTCTCTGCTCCGCTCCGTCAGCGTATGCATGCTACGCTTTCCGGTGCGGTGCTCGCCCGAGACTAATAGAATTGAGGCTTAGCGAGATACTGTCGCAATTCTAATGACGGATCTGGGTTCAACATCTCGTCCAAGAATTTCTCACACCGAAGTTTTTTCTTGTTTAGAGCGATGGATAAAAATGAGAGTTGAGTCATAAATTTCCTAAAAATTCCTTAAAAAAGACTGAATTCAAATAGCTGTGAAGCTACGGGAATACTGGGCTCAACTCGCTTTATAGCAAAAGAATATTTGAATCTTTTTGAAAATTCTTAAAAGGGATTTAGTGATTTTTAGAGATGGGTGGTGGGTTTTTCAAAGTGTCCTATAGTCGTTAAAAATGCTGCAACACCGAACTGCCCTTCCCCACTGACAGATTTTTTATCGCTGAGCGGAAGACATATTGATTGGCTTTTTTTGTCGCGCTGACCAAATCCATTTTTTTTGCGATATTGCAAGCAAGGGCCGAAGCCAGAGTGCATCCGGTTCCGTGGAGTTTGATGTTTTTTATTTTTTTGTTACTGATGCGGTAAAAATTATTTTTTTCATCGAGCAAAATGCTGTGAATTTTTCCGTCAGGGAAATTTAAGTGACCGCCTTTTATTAAAACTGCCAAACATCCCAAAGCCTTTATTCTCAAGGCCGCTTGCTTCATGTCAGAAATATTTTCGATCTTCATCTCAGCTAAAACTTCGGCTTCGTCGATGTTTGGCGTAATGATGTGAGCGCCGTTAATTAATTTTGATTTTAGCGCGGCAACGGCATTTTTTTTAAGGAGCAAATCTCCAGAAGTTGCAACCATTACCGTGTCTAAAATTAACGGAATTTTTTTGGCTTTTCTTTTTAATACATCAGCGACGCATTCAATGATTTCAGCAGTTCCCAGCATTCCAATTTTTATCGCGTCAAACTTAATGTCGTCTAAAACAACTTCGATTTGCTGACGTAAAAATTCGATTGGCGAATTGTGAATTGCGAAAACTTTTTTGGTATTTTGTGCGGTTAAACAAGTGATTGCAGCAGCAGAATAAACTTTGTGCGCGGTGGCAGTTTTTACGTCAGCCTGAATGCCCGCACCACCTGAAGGATCTGAGCCAGCGATGATTAGGATTTTTTTGATGTTCATTTCTTTGGGTCATCTTTTCGCCGTTTGAGCAGAGTCGAAACCTAAAAAAGATCAGCGCCAAACTTTCTTAGTTTCGACTTCGTTCAACCGGCGAAAGTTTTTTGTTAAAATTCGTAAACAGTCTTTCCAGCTACTACAGTTCTAATCGCGTGGCCTTTCACCTTAAACCCATCAAACGGAGAATTTTTCGATTTTGAGTAAAATTTTTGCGAATCGATTTGCCACTCAGCATTAAGATCAATCAGCACCAAGTCAGCACGCGCGCCTCTTTCAATCACGCCGCCATCGAAATTAATAATCTCGGCAGCGTTGCAAGTCATCTTGGCGAGCAAGTCGCGAAGGCTTAGTACGCCTTCATGAAAAAGGCTTAGTGAAAGCGGCAACATTGTCTCAACACCAACAATTCCGAAAGTTGCTTCCTGCAGCGGTTTTTCTTTTGAAGGCAAATCATGTGGCGCGTGATCGGTTGCAATCGCGTCAATTAAACCCGAACGCAAACCTTCAATTAGCGCCAAGCGGTCTTTTTCAGAACGTAGTGGTGGATTCATTTTTGCATTTGTTCCTGATTTTAAAACCTGCTCATCATTCAACATAAAATGATGTGGAGACACTTCCACCGTGGCCGCAAGACCTTTCTCTTTCGCGCGTTTAATCGCATCCAAAGCTTCGCGAGTTGAAACGTGAAGCAAATGGTAACGTCCGCCAACAGCTTCAAGAATCGCCAAATCGCGCTCAACAATTACTGATTCAGAAATATTTGGAATACCACGAAGACCAAGTTTTTTTGATACTTCGCCTTCATTGATGCAGCCTTTATTTGTTAGGTTTAAATCTTCCGCATGTTGCGCAATTACCACGCCAAGATCGCGTGAATTTTCGAAAGCACGACGCATTAATTGAGCGTTCATCACCGGCAAGCCATCATCAGTGAATCCTACTGCCCCAGCAGCTTTCAAGGCCGGAAGATCGGCAAGTTCTTCGCCTTTCATATTTTTTGTAACGCAAGCGTAAGCGCGAATATTGCAATGTGCGACCTCGCGGGCTTTGGCGTGCAATTCATTTAAAATTTCAACTGAATCGAGAGTCGGAATAGTATTTGGCTGACATACGACCGCAGTGATTCCACCTACTACCGCCGACTTTGAACCAGTCTCCAAATCTTCTTTGTGAGTCTGTCCTGGATAACGAAAATGCACTTGAATATCGATCAACCCAGGAGCGAGAACGTGACCTTTGCAATCAATAACTTCCGCACCTTCAGCAGAAATTTTTTCACCGAAATCGGCAATTTTATTGCCGACAGTTAAGAGGCTGCCGAGCTTGTCATATCCTGACTTCGGATCAATGATACGTGCGTTGTTGTAGAGAATTTTTTTATCCGCAGCAATTGGCTGAACGTAAGGTAAATCAAACTTCGACATGAGCTAAAAATTGAATTGAGAAAATTTTCTGACCACCAATGTTTGCCGCTCTTTTTTTAATATCAAAACAACTCCTCACATGCCTCACGTAATCGTCGAACATTCCGCAGATTTTCCAAAAAATTCAGTTCAAAAAATTCAAACCGAGATTCAAAAAATCATGACCTCAATCACTGAAGGCAATTTTGATGCAGATCAGTGTAAGTGTCGCAGTGTTTCGTTTGATGAATATTTAGTCGGATTACCAAATCAATCGAACGCATCTTTCATCCACATCTCAATCAAAATTCTCGGCGGAAGATCACTCGAAGTAAGAAAAAAACTCGCCACAAAAACTACAGAATTCGCACAAAAAACCTTTGAAGAATTGGAACTAAAAACCAAACGCTGCGATATCTCGGTCGACGTCATCGACATGGAACGCGAGACTTATCAAAAATTACGGATCGAGTAATTATTCCCACTCAATCGTTCCTGGTGGCTTCGAGGTAAAATCGTAAACCACGCGATTAATGCCACGCACTTCATTGATGATTCGACTCGCAACCGAGCACAAAAATTCTGAATCGAAATGGTAGACATCTGCCGTCATTCCGTCGATCGATGTCACTGCGCGTAAGGCCAAAACATTTTCGTAAGTTCTTGCGTCACCCATTACGCCGACGGTTTTGATTGGGGTCAAAACGCTGAAGGCTTGCCAGATCTTGTCGTAGAGCCCAGCTTTACGGATTTCTTCGATGTAGATTGCGTCAGCTTCTTGCAGAATTTTAATTTTTTCTGGGGTGATTTCGCCGATGATTCTAATCGCTAAACCAGGTCCTGGAAAAGGATGGCGACCCACTACGTGATCGGGCAATCCCAATTCTTTTCCGAGTAACCTAACTTCATCTTTGAACAACATTCTGACGGGTTCGAGCAATTTCAATTTCATGTTTTTTGGCAAGCCACCAACATTGTGATGCGATTTAATTGTTTGGCTCGCGCCTTTATTTGGATGGCTTGACTCGATTACGTCAGGATACAAAGTTCCTTGCGCGAGGAAAATCGCGTTTTTAATTTTCGCCGATTCTTTGTCGAAAACTTCAATGAAAGTTTTGCCGATTATTTTGCGTTTCTGCTCTGGATCAGAAACACCTTTGAGCTTCGACAAAAATAATTTCGAAGCGTCGACACAAACTAAATTCGTCTTAAATTTCTTAGCAAAAACTTCTTCAACTTGTGTGCGCTCGTCTTTTCTAAGAAGACCGTGATCCACAAAAATACAGGTTAATTGTTTGCCGATTGCTTCGTTAATCAAAGCCGCAACAACGGATGAATCCACGCCGCCGCTGAGCCCGCAGATTACCTGATTTTTGCCGACAAGTTTTTTGATGTGAGCGATTTCTTCTTTCTTGAAACTTTTCATTGTCCATTCCGGTTTACAGCCGGCGATTTTAATGACGAAATTTTCGATGATTTTTTTACCGTCGATTGAGTGCACAACCTCAGGATGAAACTGCACGCCGTAGATTTTATTTTTCTCGTCAGCGATTGCGGCGTAAGGCGCCTTTGGGGTTTTGGCGATTACTTTGAAGCCTGCTGGAATCTTGCTAATGTGGTCACCATGCGACATCCAAACTTGTTTGTTTTTTACTGCGCTGAAAAATTTTGAAGTAGAAACAATTGAAATTTCTGCTTTGCCGAATTCGCGTTCAAAAGATTTTCCAACCTCGCCGCCAAGTAAGTGACAAATCAGCTGCTCGCCGTAGCAAATTCCCAAAATTGGTATTTTTAAATCGAATATTTTTTTGTCGATTGTTGGCGCATCTTTTTCATAAACGGAGGACGGACCGCCGGAAAAAATAATTGCTTTAGCCCCAATTTTTTCGATCTCGTCGAGTTTGATGTCGGGGTTTCTTACTTCGCAAAAAACGCCGAGCTCGCGAATTCTGCGAGCGATTAATTGGGTGACTTGGCTACCGAAATCAATGATTAGAACTGAGTTGGACATGTTTTTTAAGTGCAAAATTTAAAGCGCCATCCACGCGAAGGCGGGGATTACGAACTGGAGATTTTTATGCTAACTCAAAATTGCTTTTGAGATTATTTTTTTGATTTGTTCGGCGGAAGATTTCCGAGTTAGAATTTTGTTTATCCCTTCGCACAAATCGAGTTTTACTTTCAACTTTTTACCCAGCGCAACAACGGCAGCAGCGGATGAAATCCCTTCGTAAGTTTTATCAACTTCTCTTTCTTTTTCTTGTGCAAGCAAAACTCCGAGTGAGTTATTGCGCGATTTTTGTGAAGAGCAGGTAAGAAAAATATCGCCGAATCCTGCGGCAGTTACAACATCAGTCGAGGCTTTGAGTTTTTTACAAAGAAGTTGAATTTCGCCAATTCCCTTCATTACCAAAGCTGATTTGGCATTCACTCCAAGATCAAGTCCGTCAACGATTCCGCAACCAATCGCAATTATATTTTTAACCACGCCACAAATTTCAACAGTGCGCGGATCCTTGAAATAAAAGGCGCGGAAATGGCTGTTGCTCAAAAGGTTAATTACTGCCGTGGCTAATTTTTTATTTTTTGTCGCAATCGTGGTGATACTTGGAGCTTCGTTGACAACTTCAGCGGCAAAGTTTGGACCGGACAAAACCGCGTAACTTTTATGTTTAGTAATTTTTTCGAATGAATCGCTTAGAAGATTATTAGTTTTGGGCTCAAGTCCTTTCGAGCAAATTACAAAAATACAATTTTTCTTAAATTTTGTCTGTGCGATTTCCTGAAAAATTTTTGTACTAATCGCGCTTGGCGTTACAATAAAAACGAAATCTGCATCAGTAACAAAATCACTCACTGCGAAAATTTTTGGACTCAATTTTACGCCCGGCAAAAATCTTTCGTTGCTGCTTTCGTGATTAATTTCATCGATGATCTGACTTCTATTCGCGCTTAAAAAAACTTCGTGAGAATTTTTGGCGATAAGCCAGGCAAGCGCTGTTCCCCAGGCTCCAGCGCCGATTACTAAAACTTTTTTCATTAGGATTTTTTTTCGATTAAAACTACTGCGCTTGCGAGAGAAGCCTCATCGGTGAGTGAAAGGTGAATGGAGAAATCTTCGCAATGAAAATGTTTTTTTACGAACTCTTCTTTGCCATTTAAAATTTTAATTTGCGGCTTGCCGAGATCGTCATTGCCAATTTCAATATCGCAAAAATTAATTCCGCGACCAAGTCCGAGTCCGAGAGCCTTAGAAAAGGCTTCTTTCGCAGCAAATCTTTTTGCTAAAAAAATTTCTGATGAGAATTTTTTTTGACTAGCCACGACCTCATTTTCCGTAAAAACTTTTTGTAAAAATTTTTGCTTAAACTGACTTCGTAACTCTTGAATTCTTTTTATTGAGACAAGATCGATTCCGACTCCAAGAATCATCGTGAAAAAAATTGCATGTTTGGACGGTATTTTTAGATAACCCACAAACTCTCAAAACGTTACCGCAAATTCAAATGCTTTCTGAAAAAAATATTGTTGTCACGATAGGAAATTACGGCGCGGTTATTGCTTTGCACTCAGGTGGTAAAATAGTAGAGAAGGCCTTTCTCGCTGAATTTGATGACAATGCCAGAACTCAAATCGCTGGAATTTGCTTGGCTAACAAATCAACTCCGATTTACGTATTGCTCGATACTATCGACCAGAGTTACAAGAAAAAAATCTACCCCTCAGTTAAAAGATCCGACCTAACGCACATTGTTAAACGTGACTTGGCAACAGATGGAGACACTAGCAGTATAAAGGGCTACATGATACTGAACAAAAGAAAACCGAGCTATGGAAAACGGCCAAAGCAAGCCGGAGGTAATCGCTGGGAATGTCTCTTTATCTCTTCGTCTGATTCGGATCTAATTAATAAGTGGGTCGATTATTTGGTGGAGCTACCGAATCACTTGGTCGGCATTTACATGTCGCCAGTCGAGACTTTTGGACTATTCCAGTCTTTGCAAAGCAACATTAAGGCTCTGTCAAAAATCAAAAATAAACGTAACGAACTTTACTGTATCATTCTACAAAATCAGGTCAGTGGAATCAGGCAAATAGTGTTCTCAAGCCAAGGAATCGTTTTTACTCGCGTAGTTAATTACGATTTTGATCAGCCAGATTTTTTAGAAAAATATGAACATGATCTTTACAGCACCTTCGAATATCTAAAAAGAATTTCCCCAAATCTGACGATGTCCGAACTCGACATTGTCAATATTTTTTCAGACAAGGTCTTGTCGATTCTCAGCAAATTGAACAATCCAGAACTAAATTTTGTTAACTACACGCCGAGTGCCGCAGCGGCAAAAATTGGAGTTGCCGCGGCCGTAGATTCCGACAGCAGTTTTTGTGACTTCCTAATTTCTAAAGTTTTTTCCAAGAGAAGAAAAATCCTAAGATTTACAACGCCAAAAATTTTGGTGTTGGAGAAATTTTTCTTAACCATCAAATCATTTTATTATCTAAACCTAATTTTACTTGTTTTGATAATAGCAACCGGAGTTACAGCCTTACTCTCTCAAGATAAAATAGCTCAATCAGTTGAAGCCGCTGAAACCGAGCGTTACTCGGTCAATCAAGAATTAGCAAAATTAAAAAAATTAGCATTCGAAGGTGCGAGAATTTCTAATGAAGATCAAATCGTAACCGCCGAAAGAGTTATCGATTTCGGTAAAATAGACGAGGTTTTAAACTTTAAAAAGAACGGCTTCATCGACTATTACACCAGATTAAAATTCTTAAAAGAAAGCGGTGTAAAGCTTGGTTTGTTTTCCTACAGCGTTAGCAATTTTAACAGCAAATCTCCTTCGTTAAATCAAAATTGTCAGGTCTCTTTTTCTGGAGAGCTTTCCAATAGCGCCGGAGATATTGATGATCTGTTTAGTAAATTTGATACACTAACTGGAGCAGCAAAAAAGACTTTAGCACCTGATCAAGTAAAGTATGACGAGTTGCCTCGTTCCCTAGATTTTACCACTAAATACCTCACATATCCTGTAAGCTTTACGATGAACAGTGGTTCTTCGAACTCCTCCTCTTCTCCCGCTCAATGAAAATTCAAATTCTAAAAAAACGAATCATTAAAAACTTTTCGATTGCAGGAGTTTTAGCGGTAATTTTTGGTTCAACATTTTATCTTTACTACAGCGAAAAGACTGGTGTTGCCAGTAAAATTGCCGAGATCAGTGAAGAAACTTCGAAATTTAATATTGAGCTTGCCGACCTACAGAGCAAAACGGCTGAGATCAAAAAATACAAAGATCTTTGGCCATCTATTTCTGAAAATAAAAAGAATACTAACGGCATCAAAATCGATGAAATAAATGAGAAGCTTATCGCCATTGCAACTAAGTACGGAATTAGCAGTCCGACAATCAAATTAAGTTTGCCTGATGTAATAAAGGGAGGAGTATTTGATCGTAAAACAGTTAGTGTAATGATGACGGTGGCGAGCGTGAATTTTATTGCGGTCAATGACGTAAAAGCCACAATGTTTGCTAATGAATTTCTTACTTCTCTCAAGGGATATCCGGTAGTTACCTCATTTTCCATTTCTAAGAGTAGAGATTACACTCGTCAGGAATTACTTGATGTCAGCACCGGCAAATCGCCGGGAGTAGTGAACGGTAAAATCGATTTCTTTTGGTACGTTTACAAAGATTTAGAGAAAAAGCCGGATGAGAACAAGTCTCCTAATGCAGAAACTAAAATGGAGGGCTCAAATGTGCAAAAACCAGCTAATTAGAGTAAGCTCTAGCGCCTTAATTCTGGCGCTATTTTGTAACTATTCCGCAGCACAAGAAGTTGGTAATTTTTCTGAAAAAAATCTACCAAATAAATCCGAGCAAAAAATCGAAGTTTTACCAAAGGTTTCTGTTGAGGATGCTCCTATTAAAAATCTCGAGATTAACAAATCGACATTGCTTAACGAAGAAAAAGATTCGATCGGCACGTTACTGTTAGATAATAGAATCATCTCGCTGATGTTCGATGACGATGAAAATAACAATGTCGAACGAGCGCTCGATTCCTTTAGAAATAATCAACAATTTGTCCCAGAAGAAAGCGAAGAGGAAAGATTGATTAACGCCAAAAATAGAGGTGAAGCAGATGAAAGAGCTAAGGAAAAAGAAATGGCTGAAAATGAAAAATCATTTATTCACTTGGCTTCAATTATTTATTTCAACGCTAAGGACTGGGCAATTTGGGTTAATGATCAAAAAATTACTTACGAATCCAATGATCCAAAAAAAGAGCTGTACCCAATTTCTGTAGCAAATAATTCGGTCAAACTCATGTGGAAAATAAGCTTGAGTAAGTGGAAAATTTTATCCGGCCAAAGACCTGATGCGCCACCACCAAACATCAATGCTAACAACCAAGTTGAGATCGAGTTTGAATTGCAACCAAACCAAACATTTTCTCTTAGGACTGGCAAAATAACTGAGGGGTCTGCAGCTGCCCTGTTACTTAAAATGAAAAGCTCCGGAAGTTCAGATTCTAAAGCGAAATCACCAACTCCTTAGTAGAATTCTAAATGTCAAAATCTAAGCCAAAAAAAACTCACTCCGGATTTTCTCTGCCTGAAATTGCAATGGTTCTCTGGTTATTGGCCTACTTCTCGCCGGCATCTCTTCTGCTTCTCGCCTTGTTAATTACACACTTCTTAACACCGCTAGAGAAGTCACAGAAAATACGACGATCAACTACATGCGAAGAGATGTAGTGATATGGCTCGATAGCACTTCCAAAGAAAGTTTTTCTGATTCCGAAACGAATAACGACTCTTCAATTAGCGTCTGGTCTGAAACAAAATCTGGCACGGCAACTCTTGCCAATGCAGCACAAAGCACAGTCGGCAAGCAACCAATTTATGTCGCCAGCGCCATAAACGGTTTACCGGCACTTAGGTTTGATGGTTTGGATGATTTAATGTCGATTACCGCCAATTACAGGCGTTGTTGCATGAATAATTAACATCGCCAATTTAAGCAAATTTTGTACGTTATCTGATCCAAAAACCCATACATCAGATACCCAAATGACAGCACACTCAACTCGCAAAGGTAAAAGCCGTTATAAACTTATCAATTGGCCTGAATATAATAAGAGCTTAGTCAACCGAGGTAAAATAACCGTATGGTTTAGCGAAGATGCAATTAAAGATTGGCACCCCCATATAGAAAAGAAACCCCGTGGTGGTCAAGAGCTATACAGCCCTGCTGCAATTCAAACCTGCCTGACCATGAAACATCTTTTTAAACTTGGATACCGTCAAACAGAAGGCTTTATGACATCTCTTATAGAAATGCTGGATGTTGCCATAACAAGCCCTGAATTTAGCACCATATCAAGGCGCTCCATAGACCTTGAGATTGTCAGTTCATTAGGAAAACTAGAGGGTGATATCGATGTATTGGTTGATAGCACCGGCCTTAAGGTTTATGGAGCAGGCGAATGGTGTGAAGCAAAACACGGGAAAACTAAGAGGCGTAAATGGAAGAAGCTTCATTTAGCTGTTGATAAAGATACCCAAGATATCGTTGCTTCAACACTGACTGATGAACATATGAGTGATCCGTCTCAAGTTCTTCCACTACTTGATAAGGTTGACACAAACATAACCAGCTTTTCAGCTGATGGGGTTTATGAAGGGATAGATATTCGTAAAGGTCTTGAGGGTCGAAATATTAAGTGCAT
>CAMBXE010000042.1 GCA_945871805.1 Rhizobium sp. Q54
ATCCCAAAATCAACCGGCGCCCCGTAAGGATTTAAGCGCTGTTCCGCTACGCTTCACAGCTCTTAAATCCTTACGGGGTTTTTAGAGATCCGTCCGATCACCAGTGAATTGATTTTTTGGAGGGGGACACAAGATTTTTTTAACAGCCTCAGAAAGAACCAAAGCAGGACTTGCTTCAGCAAGAGCAAGAGGCAGAAAAGGGGGAAGAAAGTTTCAGCTTACCAAATCAAAAGTACGCCTTGCTCAAATTGCCATGAAAAACAAAGAAACCTCAATATCCGAGATTTGCCAAGAATTAGGAGGAATCACCAAACAAACTTTATACCGCTACATTTCTCCCGATGGTGAATTAAGAGATTATGAGCCCGTCGCAAATCCACCAACCAAACTGATTTAAATTTCCTCAGATTTTCCAAATTATTTCTTGCGATTGATGGCTGTTAGAGCTAGTGTTTTCTAGCACTTATGGCTGATTTGTTTTTTGTGAATTAGTCGAATTTCTAACAATATTTCAGAAAAAATGTCATTTGAACCTAAACAAATTGAGATGGTCTGTTTGGAAGATCTGGTTTTAGAAAATCACATTTACCGCAAGTTTTTGAATTTATGGAATTTGGATTCGGTGCGTTTGGAATTAGAAAAGTTGGAAGCTGAATCTGATCACAAAGGCTACGGAATTTATCGCATCTTCCTTTGTTTGCTGTTGCAGTTTCTTGAAGATTTGAGTGATCGCGAGCTTGAAAGATTTATCTGTGAGAACAACGCAGCTCGATGGTTTTGTGGTTTTGATTTAACCGCAAAAACTCCGGATCATTCTGTGTTTGGCAGGGTTCGAGGCAGAATCGGAACAAGTAAACTTTCTAAAATATTTTCTCTTCTTCGTGATCAGTTAAAAGCTCAAGGCTACATGAGCGAAGTATTCACCTTTGTTGATGCCACTCATCTCATTTCAAAAGTTGGTTTGTGGAAAGAGCGGGATAAGGCGATTGAGCTCAAGCTCGAATCTCTCAACAACAAAACTTTAGAGAAAGTATCGGCTGATAAAGATGCTAAATTCGGAGCTAAATCAAAAGACAAAATCTGGTATGGCTACAAGCAACATACTTCAGTTGATATGCAATCGGGCATGATCAACAAAGTGGCAATTACTTCAGCAAACCTCATTGATTCAAAAGGCTTCAAACACGTCGCACCAAATCAGGGAGCGGTTTATGCCGATAAAGGTTACTGCGATAAAAATGCTAGAATTACCGCTCAAGCAAAAAATCTTCATCTTGCAGCGGTGAAGAAAAACAACATGAAGAACAAAAATCGCGATCTTGATTCTTACTACACCAAACTCAGAGCTCCGTTTGAACATGTGTTCTCGAAGCAAAATAAAAGAGTTCGCTACAAAGGAATCGCCAAGAATCAGTTCACCGCCTTCATGCAGGCGATTGCCTTTAACTTCAAAAGATTGACCGTTCTGACGGCAGCATCAACAACTCCACCGCTTCTGGCTACGTAATTAAGTAATAGCTGCATCCCAAACCAAGAAAAATCACCAAACCAACAGATCAAAACCCGCAGAAAATCCAATAAACTCCCAAAAAATCAGAACAAAAACTTTCAGAAAAATTTCTTTGAGATTTTTTTGGTTAATTTTTTTTGGGAAGTTGGATTTGCGACGGGCTCTTAAGAGATTATGGGAAAAAGGTTTTGGATAAATAACCAAAACGGACTGTTTGGACGGAATGATTAAGAAACCCCTTTTTGGAAGTAGAGTTTTCGAAATTTGATCCAGAAAAAATAATCAAGCTCAAAACTTTCATTTTGGAACAGAATTTAGTGATTTTCACCAACTTTTGATTTTTAACTTTATTATTCACCTCACTTAAATTTCACTAGCTGCCCTCGCAATTAGTGGAACTCTAAAAAGTTTGTTGTTTTGCGTATTTATTGTCGCTCCGGATTTGAATAATAGTGTCACTTCTTAATTAAACCAATTTGACCAAGAGTTTAGTCATATATGATTTTTAATTAATCCTAAAATTTTTCTAAAAAAAGATTCCTACAGAAATTCGATTCAAAATCAGATTTTTATAAAAAATTATTTGCGCCTTTTTTAACAATTAACCTTCCAATTCTTCAAATATGAAAAAAACTAGCAATACTACGTCCACCATTTTTGAGATGGTAAAAAGCAATGATATTAAGTTCATTGATTTTCGTTTCTCTGATTACGCTGGTAAATGGCTTCACATTACACATTGCGCTGACGCAGTTGGTGAAGAAGAATTAACAAAAGGCGTGGCGTTCGATGGCTCTTCGGTTCCATCCTGGAAAGAAATTAACGAATCAGACATGTTAATGATTCCACAACTTGAATCCGCTTTCATTGATCCTTTCGCAACAATTCCAACTCTAGTTTTAATCTGTAACGTTATTGAACCTACAACTGGCAATGGTTATGACAGAGACCCGCGCAATACCGCAAAAAAAGCTGAAGAATATTTGCAAAAAAGTGGTATCGGCGATGTTGCTTATTTTGGTCCAGAACCAGAATTTTTCATTTTTGATGATGTGCGTTATGAAAATAAACCTACAGGAAGTTCTTATGAAGTTGACTCGGATGAGGCTCCGCATAATTCAGGAAAAAAAATTGAAGGTGGAAATTTAGCGCGTCGTTCACAAATTAAAGGTGCTTATTTTGACACTGCGCCACTTGATACTACGCAAGATTTACGCTGCGAAATGGTGGAAATTATGCGTCAAGTTGGAATTACTCCACTTTTGCATCACCATGAAGTTGCCAATTCACAATCTGAAATTGGTTTTAAATATGACACTTTGACTGTTACTGGTGACAATGTTCAGAAATTGAAATATGTCGTTCACAATGTTTGTCAATCTTACGGCAAAACCGCAACTTTCATGCCAAAGCCAATCTTTGGTGACAACGGTTCAGGAATGCACGTACATCAATCAATTTGGAAAGATGGTAAGAATCTATTCAGAGGTAACGAGCATGCTAATCTCTCGGAATTGGCTTTGTTTTACATTGGTGGAATCATTAAACATGCCAAAGCAATTAATGCTTTCTCTAATGCTACAACCAACAGTTACAAGCGTTTAGTGCCTGGTTATGAAGCGCCAGTGCTTTTGGCTTATTCAGCGAAAAATCGTTCAGCATCAATTCGTATTCCGAATGTGACTAACGAAAATGCGCGCAGAATTGAAGCACGTTTCCCTGATCCCGCTTCAAATCCTTACTTAACTTTTGCTGCACTTTTAATGGCTGGTCTTGATGGAATTAAAAATAAAATTCACCCAGGCGAACCTAGAAACCAGGATCTTTACCACTTATCAGAAAAGGAATTGAAAAGAATTCCAACTGTTTCACGTTCACTTCGCGACGCTTTGGTGGAGCTTGATAAGGATCGCGAATTTTTACTTGCCGGCAATGTTTTTACTAACGATCAAATCGATGCTTACATTGCATTGAAAATCAAAGAAGTTGAAAGATACGAGCAAGTTCCTCATCCAATTGAGTTCGAAATGTATTATAATAATTAATCAACCAACCAACTAACTTCCACAGCCGTTATCTTTAGCTCTGTGAGGCAAGGATTACGGCTGCAGGGAGAGAATGATAAGTGTTTTATAATTTAATCTGTATTTTCTTATGAACCCAATCGACACAGTATGGATGTTGATCTCTACAGCCTTGGTAATGCTGATGGTTCCGGGACTAGCCTTGTTTTATGCAGGGCTAGTAAAGGACAAAAACGTCATCACTACCATCATGCACGTCTTCATGAAGCTTTGTCTGATTAGCATAATCTGGATTTTGCTTGGTTACTCACTGTCTTTTGGTGAAAGTAAATTTGGCGGTTTGATTGGTGGTCTGAATTTTCTATGGATGAAAAATGTCGGTCTTGAAGTCTATCCTGGCACTGCAATACCACATTTACTTTTTGCAACTTATCAAGGGATGTTTGCTGTAATTACAGTGGCAATTATCACCGGTTCTTTTGCTGAAAGAACTAGACTAGGGCCAATATTAATTTTTGGCGCGTTATGGGTTCTGTTAGTTTACGCTCCAATCGCGCATTGGATTTGGGGTGGCGGATGGTTACATCAAAAATTTAAAACTCTTGATTTTGCTGGTGGCGCGGTTGTTCACTTGAGTTCCGCAGTTGCTGGATTAGTGGCTGCCATTTACATCGGTAAAAGAAACGGTTTGGATTATGCAAAAATTGAACCTCCGCATAACGTGACTCTAACCTTCATCGGAGCTGGTCTCTTATGGTTTGGATGGTTTGGTTTTAACGCCGGCAGCGCTCTTGCTGCTAACGATATTGCAGTAATTGCCTTTGTTAATACCAATCTCGCAGGTGCAGCTGGCGCAGTTGCGTGGTTTACTATCGAACTTATTTGGAAAAAACACGTCACCCTCATCGGTGCAATTAGTGGCGCAGTTGCAGGACTTGCCGCAATAACTCCAGCAGCAGGATTTATTGCTCCAACTTATGCAATTCCAGTCGGTTTAATTGCAGGAGTTATTTGTTATTGTGGTGTTTGTTGTCTCAAGCCAAAATTCAAATATGACGATTCTCTAGATGCTTTCGGCATTCATGGTATTGCAGGATTGTGGGGATTAATAGCAGCCGGAATTTTTGCTTCTACTGACATTAATCCAGCAGGTGCTCAAGGTCTAATTGCGGGTGATAGCACTTTACTAATTAACCAATTGGTTTCTTCGGTAATAGTAATCCTTTATTCAGCCTTAGTCACTTTACTAATTCTCAAATTAGTTGATTTTTTTGTCACCATCAGAGTCAGTGAAATTGAGGAGTTCGAAGGATTGGATGCCAGTCAACATGGCGAAAAAGGGTATAATATAAACTTAAATTTATTATAAATTTTAAATGAAATTCAAAGCTAATAAAAACATCAACGCCGTCATCTGCATGTCTGACGGCACTTATTTTTTCGGCAAAGGTGTCGGAAGAAAAGGCGAAACTCATGGCGAAATTTGCTTTAACACGGCAATTACCGGCTATCAGGAAATTTTAACTGACCCATCTTACGCTGGACAGATCATAACTTTCACTTTCCCTCACATTGGAAATGTTGGTTGCAACATCGATGATAACGAGGCACAAAAACTTTTCTGCAAGGGTTTGGTAATTCGTGAAGATATTACGCAAGATTCAAGTTTCCGCAGTAAAGGCCATCTCAATTCATGGTTGATTAAGCATAAAATAACGGGCATTTGCGGCATCGACACGCGCGCTTTAACCAGAGCCATCCGCACTAAAGGTGCAGGCAATGTCATTATCGCTTACGTCTCCATTGGTGAGGAATTGGATACAGAAACACTAACTAAAAAAATTGCAAAATTACCAACGCTCAACGGCATGGAACTTTGTTCGACAGTTTCTACTAAAAAATCCTACAAGTGGAAAAGTAAAACTATTCCTTTTGGTGAAACTGAAACGCAAAAATTCACTCACGACTATAATGTTGTGGTGATGGATTATGGTGTTAAGGAAAATATTTTAAATTGCCTAGTTGACCACGGCTTCAACATTACCGTACTTCCAGCGCAATCTTCTTTTGCTGAAGTTGCTAAGCATAAACCAGATGGAATTTTCTTATCAAATGGCCCAGGCGATCCTTTTGCCACTTCACAATATGCTGCGCCAGTTATCAGAGAAATGTTGGAAAAAAACATTCCGATTTTTGGAATTTGTATGGGACATCAACTACTCTCAATTGCATCTGGCCTTAGCACTACCAAAATGTTTCAAGGACATCGCGGAGCTAATCATCCGGTAAAAAATGTGGCGCAAGGTATTGTTGAAATTACCAGTCAGAACCACGGTTTCTGTGTGCCGCGCGAGAATATTCCAAACCATATTGAAGTTACGCATTACTCACTTTTTGATAATACTATCGAAGGAATTCGCTTGAAAAATAAACCGGCATTTTCCGTGCAATATCACCCGGAAAGCTCTCCAGGGCCGCATGATAGCCGATATTTATTTAAGCAATTTATTGAACTGATTAAAGAAAATAAGGCGTAATTTTTTCGTGATCTGGTGCGGGATCAAGAGAACAAGACCCGCACAGCGCATAAGCCTTAAGCATAAAAAACAAAAATAACAAACTTAAAAAAACAAAAAATGTCAAAATCAAAACTAAAAGTTGATTCAATTCTAGTCATCGGCTCTGGTCCAATAGTTATCGGACAGGCTTGTGAGTTTGATTATTCCGGAACGCAAGCGTGCAAAGTTTTAAAAGAAGAAGGCTATCGTGTGATTTTGGTGAATTCCAATCCGGCGACAATTATGACAGATCACGCTACGGCGGATGCCACTTATATTGAACCAATCACTCCAGAAGTGGTTGAAAAAATTATCGCCAAAGAGCGTCCAGGTGCAATATTACCAACTGTTGGTGGACAAACTGCTTTGAACTGCGCTTTAGAATTAAATCGTTTAGGCATTCTTGAAAAATACAATGTTAAGATGATCGGCGCGGATCCAGCGGCGATTGAAAAAGCTGAAGATCGCAGCAAATTTAACGTGGCGATGGCAAAAATTGGTTTGGAAGTTCCAAGAAATACTGTTGTAAAAACTTTAGAAGAAGCACTTATCGCGCTAAAAAAAATCGGCCTTCCTGCAATCATTCGCCCATCTTTTACAATGGGTGGTTCTGGTGGTGGCATCGCTTCAACCGAAGCGGAATTCAGAGAAATTGTTGCTTACGGACTTGATCTTTCACCAACTCACGAAGTGTTGATTGATGAATCAATCATTGGTTGGAAAGAATATGAAATGGAAGTTATTCGCGACCGTAAAGATAACGCGATCATTATTTGTTCAATTGAGAATGTTGATCCGATGGGAATTCATACTGGAGATTCAATCACAGTGGCTCCAGCATTGACTTTGACCGACAAAGAATATCAAAAAATGCGTGATGCTTCAATTGCAGTTTTGCGCGAAATTGGCGTTGAAACTGGTGGTTCAAACGTACAATTTGCAGTGAATCCAAAGGATGGTCGTTTGGTTGTAATTGAGATGAACCCTAGAGTTTCTAGGTCTTCTGCACTTGCTTCAAAAGCCACAGGCTTTCCAATCGCCAAAGTTGCAGCGAAATTAGCTGTTGGATACACGCTTGATGAAATTCAAAATGACATCACTAAAGTTACGCCAGCTTCATTCGAGCCAACTATCGATTATGTTGTTACTAAAATCCCGCGCTTCACTTTCGAAAAATTTAATGAATCAACGCCAGTACTTTCAAGTGCCATGCGTTCAGTTGGTGAAGCCATGTCAATCGGCCGCAGCTTTGCTGAATCAGTACAAAAGGCGCTTTATTCAATGGAAGTTGGATTAACCGGATTTAACGAACAAAAAATTCCCGGCGTTGTTAAGAAAAATACTTTAGCGCAAAATCAAAAAGCCATCAAAGAAAATTTAGCACTTCTTGCGCCAGATCGTATGCTGCGCATTGCTGATGCACTTCGTTACAAAATTTCCGTTGAAGAAATTTGTGAAATTTCTCACTTCGATCCTTGGTTTGTTCGTGAAATCGAAAAAATTGTAAAAAAAGAAAGCGAGATCAGAAAAAAAGGTTTGCCACAAGATAAATTCGGCATGCTACAGCTTAAAAAAATGGGCTTCTCTGATGAAAGATTGGCAGAACTTACTGGGAATAAACTTAATACAGTTCGTGATTTACGTCATAAACTTAACGTACGTCCAGTTTACAAATCTGTGGATACTTGTTCTGCAGAGTTCGAATCAAACACGCCTTACATGTATTCTTGCTATGAAGGCGATGGAATTTCTGAACCAGAATGTGAAGCAAAACCAACTAATAAGAAAAAAGTTGTTATTTTAGGCGGCGGTCCAAACCGTATCGGACAAGGAATTGAGTTTGATTATGCTTGCGTGCATGCAGCGTTTACGCTCTCTGATGCCGGTTACGAAACAATAATGATTAATTGTAATCCAGAAACAGTTTCAACTGATTACGACACTTCCGATCGTCTTTATTTTGAACCGATGACTTCAGAACATGTCATCGAAGTGATTCGCAAAGAACAACAAAATGGCGAAGTTCTCGGAGTAATTGTACAATTCGGCGGCCAGACTGCGCTTAAATTGGCGCGTCATTTAGATGCGGCAGGAATTCCAATTGTCGGAACTTCTTACGATAAAATTGATCTCGCCGAAGATCGTGAAAGATTCCAACAGCTTTTGCATAAATTAAAATTAGTACAGCCGGAAAACACCATCTGTCATGGTTTGAAAGACATCGAACCGGCAATCAAAAAAGTCGGCTATCCAGTGGTGATTCGCCCAAGTAACGTGCTTGGCGGTCGTGCGATGGAAGTAATTTACAATAAAGTTGGACTCGAAAAATACATTTCAATTCACGGTAAATTTATTTTAGACGGACCAATTTTGGTGGATAAATTTTTGGATAATGCAGTTGAAATTGACGTTGATGCTTTGTCTGACGGCAAAGATGTTTTTGTAGCGGGAATTATGCAGCATATTGAAGAAGCGGGCATTCACTCTGGAGATTCAGCTTGTTCACTTCCGCCTTATTCACTTTCAAAAAATATGATTGCTGAAATTAAGGAAAGCAGCACTAAATTAGCAAGAGCTCTTGAAGTTGTAGGTTTGATGAATGTGCAATATGCAGTTCAAAATGAAAAACTTTATATCATCGAAGTTAATCCACGTGCTTCAAGAACAGTCCCATTCGTGGCCAAAGCTACTGGAATCAACATCGCTAAAATCGCTTCGCTTTTGATGGTTGGACAAAAACTTGCCAGCTTCAAATTAGACAAAGCTAAAAATTACGGTGACGATTATTTTTCAGTAAAAGAAGTTGTTTTCCCATTTGCTCGTTTCGCCAATGTGGACACGCTTTTAGGGCCTGAAATGAAATCAACTGGTGAAGTTATGGGAATTGATAAAAGCTTCGAAATGGCTTTCTTCAAAGCTCAACTTGCAGCAGGAAATAAAATCAAAACCAGCGGAAATGTATTAATTTCAGTAGCTGATCGCGATAAAAATCCAGCACTTGTGGCAATTGCGGATAAGTTACAAAAATGCGGTTATGTAATTCATTCTACAAACGGCACGAAAAATTTCCTTGGTGAAAACAACATCAAATCAGAAAGAGTAAATAAAGAGCAAGAAGGCGGATACAACGTTCTAAATCTTATTAAAGATAAGAAAATTGATATGGTTATCAACACAACTTTCGGCGTTGAATCAATTGCCAAAAGTTTCAATTTACGTCGCGCCGCTTTGATGAATCGCGTGTTTTATCTAACCACAATGTCCGCTGCAGATTGTATCGCGAATTCAATTCAAAAATTGAAGACAGATAAGGATTTTGATGTGTTCTGTTTGCAAAAACTTTAGAAACAACTTCACGTCCAATCTAATTTATAAGCACCAAACTTCTAAGTAAGAAGTTTGGTGCTTTTTAGTTAGCCAACTCTAATTTGTGGCAAAATTCTTCTCTAATTTATCACACTTATCCATGTCAGTAAAAAATAATGAAAGATTAATCGTCGCTCTTGATACTCCTACCATTGAGCCAGCAATGAAATTAGTTGAAGAAATTGGGGATGAAGTTTCCTTTTACAAGGTTGGGTTAGAACTCATGATGAGTAATGATTATTTTAAATTAATCTCGTGGCTAAAAGACCGAAATAAAAAAGTTTTTGCTGATCTTAAAATCTATGACATTCCTGAAACTGTTGGCAAGGTTGTGCGTAGCCTCTCTCTTCGCGAAATTGATTTTTTAACGATACATACTGCAAGTAACGACATCATGAGCAGAGCGTCAGAAAATAAAGGTAAAATGAAACTTCTGGGAGTTACAGTTCTCACAAGTATAGATCAAAATGATCTTAATAATATGGGATTTGATCCTGAAATTTCTCTGAATGAATTGGTTATCGAAAAAACAAGATCAGCAATTGATGCTGGTTTTGATGGAGTTATTTCTTCAGCGATGGAAGCGAAAAGTTTGAGAGAAAATCTAGGAAATAATTTTGATATCGTAACGCCAGGAATCAGATTAGAACCCGTTCTTGGAGATGATCAAAAACGCGTAACAGACGCTAAAACTGCAATGCAAAATGGCAGCTCACACCTTGTAGTTGGAAGACCAATTACTAAAGATCAAAACCCAAAAATGGCAGCAAGAAGATTTCAGCAGTTGATGAATATCTAGAGCCTGTATTAATTCTGGGCTATGTCAAAATCTCTGCTACCACAATTTTCTGTAATTTTTGATTCTCATCCAAAAGCAATAAATTCCCATTCTCGTCAATACCTGAAAAAACTCCACTCATGTTGTTGGAGAGACTTATTTGTTCACCAATTTTATAGGCATTATTTTTCCAACGCTCACAAATTGTGATGAATCCGAATTGTTGATATTGTTTTTCGTAATCAGAAAAAACGGTGATAAATTCTTGTAAAAAATCTTCTTTATTGATCTTATGATCTGTAAGGGCGCCTCTAAAAATCCCCCCATCCCAACTCCACCCCAAATCCAAAACTCTCCACCCTCCAAACCCTTTATTTACCGGCGTTGTTGCATGAATCAAAATCAAGTCACACTCGCCCCCTTATCAACAACATTTACTAAATCCGAACCGAATCTGGCATACCCAACTTAACCATCTTGTTCAGAATATGAATACCAATAGCTACTTCTGTCCTTTGACGATTTT
>CAMBXE010000043.1 GCA_945871805.1 Rhizobium sp. Q54
TCGGCGCGATTTATCTTCGTCGTAAGCCACGAGTACGCATTAAACCAATTTTCTCCGGCGGTGGACAAGAGCGCGGAATCAGAGCCGGCACACTTCCAACTCCTCTCGTTGTTGGTCTTGGCAAAGCTGCAGAAATCGCTAAAAATGAAATGCAGAAAGATTTTTCTCACATCAAAAAACTCAGCGACAAACTTTTTGATGGAGTGACAAAGCTTACTCACGTCTACTTAAATGGTGATCTAGATCAGCGCTACATCGGCAATCTTAATTTCTCTTTCGCCGGAATCGAAGGCGAATCAATGATCATGGCGATCAAAGATTTAGCGGTCTCGAGCGGCTCTGCATGCACTTCATCTTCACTCGAACCTTCTTACGTTTTACACGCTTTGGGCGTTTCGGACGATCTTGCTCACACTTCAATTCGCTTCGGCATCGGCCGCTTCACCACTGAAGAAGAAGTGGATTACGCAATCAATCTCATCGCTAGTAAAGTCGACAAACTTCGTGCCCTCAGCCCCCTCTGGGAAATGATGCAGGATGGAGTCGATTTGAAATCAATCGAATGGAAATCACATTAATCAAGGAGACAAAATGGCTTACTCAAAAAAACTTTTAGACCACTACGAAAATCCACAAAATGTTGGATCATTCGCTAAAGACGAAAAAAATATCGGCACCGGCCTAGTCGGTGCGCCGGCTTGCGGCGATGTGATGAAGTTACAGATAAAAGTTTCTGATGACGGAATAATCACCGATGCAAGATTTAAAACCTTCGGATGCGGCTCGGCGATTGCTTCGAGCTCACTTGCAACTGAATGGATCAAGGGACAAAAAATTGACGAGGCGGCGAAAATTACTAACGGCCAAATCGCTGAAGAACTTTCACTTCCTCCGGTAAAAATTCACTGTTCGGTGCTTGCAGAAGAAGCGATAAAAGCGGCGATCGAGGATTACAAAAAACACAAAGAAGCGAATTAAAGATTTTCTGGATCCCTCCGTAGGCGGGGATCCAGGAATATTTTCACAATATAAATGGCTTTCAAATTCTCAGAAACAGGCAACGCAATCGTCGATTATCTCACCATCACCGATGATGCTTTTAAAGAAATCCAAGGACTTCTCGCTGCACGAAAAGAGCCTTGCGAAGGAATTCGTGTCGGCGTACGCACCCGCGGCTGCTCTGGCCTCTCCTACACCATCGAATATGCGATCAAAGAAAAGAACATTTCTAAATTCGACGACGTAGTGATGCGTGAAGACGTACAAGTTTTCATCGATCCGAAAGTTTCAATGTTTTTGATCGGCAGCGAAATGATCTACAAAACTGACGAACTCAATTCCGGTTTTGACTTTGTTAACCCAAACGAAAAGGGGCGATGTGGCTGTGGAGAATCTTTCAAAGCATGAAGAATTTTTTCGATTTATTCTCACTGCCGATTAATTTTTCTGTCGATCTCGACGCGCTCGAAAAAAAATATTTTGAATTTCAGAAAAAATTTCATCCCGACAAATCTGATGAGATCGAGCAATCAATCGCGATCAACGAAGCTTACGAAATTTTAAAAAATCCTCTCAAACGGGCAGCGCATATTTTGTGTTTGAATGGTCTTGATGTTGAGAATGATGAAGTGGCTCCGAAAGTAGATCAGGCAACGCTTATTGAAGTTTTTGAAATGCGTGAATCTATAACCATCGGGGGAGATTTTTTAGCGAAAGATTTATCGCAAAAAATAAAATCTTTGCTCGAAGAAGTTGCACAAAATCTTGAAAACAAAAATTTTGCCGCGGCTGCACAAATTTTAATCAGAGCAAAATATTTTGAGAAAACTTTGCAAGATTTGAAAAATCTTAAAAAAAATTATTAATAAACTTGTCAAATTTCGCGGAACCGCTTCAAGAAATTTGACTCAATTTGCCTCGGCAAATTTAACCTAAAAAATGGCATTAATCAAAATTTCAGAACCAGGCGCAAGTCAAGAGAATGAAAGAGAAAGTGAGATCGTAATCGGTATCGATCTTGGCACAACTAACTCCCTTGTCGCGATTATTATTAACGAAAAAGTCAGATTTTTTGCCGATGAAACTGGTCGCGATATTCATCCATCAATCGTCACTTGCGGCGGTAAAAAAATCTCTTCGATCAAGCGCTTCATGGGCGTAGGTTTTGCTGAGGTTGAAGGCATGATGGTCGCTCCTGCAGAGATTTCTGCCGAGATCTTGAAGAGCTTAAAAAGCCTCGCAGAAAAACAGTTAGAAACCGAGATCAAAAAAGCTGTTATTACCGTTCCTGCTTACTTCGATGAAGTCGCAAAAAATGCGACGAAACTTGCGGCGAATTTAGCGGGTCTAGAAGTTTTGCGATTAGTCAATGAACCTACGGCTGCAGCACTTGCTTATGGCTTAGATAATGAAGCAGAAGGCACTTACTGCGTTTACGATTTAGGCGGAGGAACTTTCGACGTCTCGGTTTTAAAAATGCAAAAAGGTATTTTCAAAGTACTCGGTGTTGCCGGTGACAATGCTTTGGGCGGCGATGATTTTGATGATTTGATTGCAGAAAAACTTGGCGTGAGTCGCGCTGAAGCTAGAAAAATTAAGGAAGAACAAAAAATAGATCAGGAAGTTTTTGAAAAATTAATCGCCGAAAAAATCGGCAAAACTTTTTTGCTCACTCAAAACTTAATCGACGATCTCGATCTCTCGCCCGAGAAAATCAAAGGCGTAATTCTAGTTGGTGGCTCAACCAGAATTCCTCTCGTTAAGAAAAAACTCGCAGAAATTTTTGGCGTAGAAAAAGTTTTAGATAAAATTGATCCCGACCGCATCGTCGCTGCTGGTGCGGCTTGGCAGGCTTACAACTTAAGTGGAAATTCAGAGAATCTTCTACTCGATGTTGTGTCGCTTTCACTCGGAATTGAGATGATGGGCGGAATTGTTGATAAAGTGATTTTGCGCAATTCAACTATTCCGATGGCGGTAACAAAAGAATTCACGACTTACGTCGATAATCAAAGCGGAATGAAATTACACATCGTGCAAGGTGAGCGCGAATTAGCCGCTGATTGTCGTTCGCTTGCTCATTTAGAAATAAAAAAGATACCAGCGATGAAAGCTGGATTGGCGAGGGTTGCTGTCGCTTTCAAAATCGATGCCGATGGCTTACTCACGGTTTTGGCTGAAGAAAAATTCACCGGCGAAAAACAAGAAATTTTGGTTAAGCCAAGTTACGGATTAAACGAAGATGAAGTGAGAAAAATGCTTCTGGATTCGCTAGAAAATTCCAAAGCTGACATCGCCAATCGCTTACTGATTCAAACCATCGTCGACTCAAATCACGACATCATAATCTTGAAAAAAGATTTAGAAAAATATGTCGGTGAAGACAAAAAATTAATCGCAGAAAAAATAAAAAATCTAGAAAATTTAATCGAAGAAAAAGCCTCGCGTGATGCGATTTTAGAGGCTAAAGACGAGATGGAACATGCAGCAGAAAATCTAATATTAGAGAAGATAAATGCAGTTTTAGATCGCGGTATTGTTGGAAAGAAAGTGGATCAAGTTTAGCTTTTCTAAGATCCCCATCTATGCGAATTAGATTAACCCAGATCCGTCATTAGAATTGAGACAGTATCTCGCTAAGCCTTGATTCTATTAGTCTCGGACGAGCACCGCACCGGAAGCGTAGCATGCATACGCTGACGGAGAGGAGCGCAGAGCGAGGCTAATAGAATTAGGGGTTAGTAGAGATAATGGCGTGATTCTAATGACGGATCTGGGTTAAAATTTGTTCGTTCTATTATCCCCGTTAAGGCGGGATTCAAAAAATATTAATCGCTTCCAAAAACTTCTTCTTCCTTCACCCAGCCTTTTTTGCCAGACACCTCAAGGGCGCACCAGCCTTCAACGCATTTCAAATAATCGCCAATCACGTTATTTTCCAAGCGATAAAGCACGCGCGATTTTTCGTTATTTTTCTTTTGCAAATTCACAAAGCTTTTGGTCGTGCGAATTATCAAAGTTCGCTTTTTCGTGAGCAGGCTTTGCATCACCCAACCGCTTTGGCCCTCGTAATCTTTGATCTCGTTCCAGTTGTCATACTCGCTAATAACTTGCACCGGAATACCTTTTAATTTGTAAGCGAATTTGATTGGATAGTTTTGTCCTGGGCCGGCGCGAACGTTGGTTTCATTGGCGCGCAGCGAGGCAAAATAATTTACTTCGTGGATTTTTTGCGCGGCGAAAGAGGGGGATGAGAATAAAAACATCAGCACTGACATCTTGAGAACAGCAAAGAATTTCTTGAGGCAAGACCTCATGAGGTCTTTGATGGCGCTCAGAATGACAGAAAAATTAATTCTCATTTTTCTTTGATTTGGTTTCGTGAAATTTCTTTCCACCTTCAGCGATATTAATTTGCTTACCGCGAGCCACGGCCAATGCGTCTTTTTCAACATTTTTTGTAATCACGCTTCCTGCGGCGATGATCGCACCGTCAGCGATTTCGACTGGCGCAACCAGGGCAGAGTTGGATCCAACAAAAACTCGATCGCCAATTTTAGTTTTGAATTTGCTGTAGCCATCATAGTTGCAAGTGATTGTGCCCGCGCCGATATTGGCTTCAACGCCCACTTCAGAATCGCCAATGTAGCTCAAGTGATTAACCTTTGCACCTTTCTTCAAGTACGATTTTTTGACTTCGACAAAATTTCCGATGCGAACATTCTCAGCAATTTTTGTACCAGGACGAATTCTTGCGAAAGGTCCTAAAACGGCGCCAGACAAGATTTCGGCACCTTCGATATGTGAGAAAGATTTGATTTCAACATTCTTGGCAATTTCAACTTTCGGTCCAAAAAAAACATGCGGATGAATGATTACGTCGTAAGAAATTTTAGTGTCATAAGAAAAATAAACCGAAGTCGGATCGAGTAGGGTAACGCCAGAATCCATCATTTTTTTACGAATACGATTCTGTTTAATCGCATCGATTCGCGCAAGTTCAGCGCGTGAATTTACGCCCAAAACTTCTTCAAGTTCAGTCTTTAGGAAAGTGCGTTTTAAGCCCATTTGCCCTGCGATTGCAACGATGTCGGTTAAATAAAATTCACCCGAAGCATTATTATTTTTTACCTGATCTAAAAGATTTTTGATCTGCTTGCCATCAACTGCGACAACGCCGGAATTGCAGAGGGCGATTTTTCGTTCTTCGTCAGTTGCATCTTTGAATTCGACGATTTTTTCGAGATGACCTTTAGCATCAACAACCAAGCGACCGTAAGCGTTTTCTTCTTCATCATCAAAGCCTAAAATACAGAGCGAAAAATCTTCTAACTTATCCGCCATTTTTTTCATAGTGACGTGATTGGTAAGGGGAGTGTCGCCGTAAAGAATGAGAAGTTTTTCACCAAGATCTTTTACTTCCACAAGACCAGTTAAAACCGCGTGTGCCGTGCCTTTACGCTCTTTTTGTAATGCGAAAGAAATTTTAATTTCCGAAGTATTATCTTTTTGTGCAGCAAGAATTTCTTCTTCGAAATTTTTCATTTCTTCAGAGACAACAATCGTAATATTTTTTGGCTTCAACGCTTTCGCTTCATCAATCACCAAATTCAACATTTCACGATTCGCAACTTTATGCAAAACTTTCGGCAAATCCGATTTCATGCGAGTGCCCTTGCCTGCAGCAAGAATAAGGATTGAGAGGTTGTTGGCCATTTGATTATTTTTTAGAGAATGATGTGCGGGATCGTATTTTTTTAACCGAAGCGATGTCAAGGGAAGTCATTTTCGTTTATTTTCTCCGTTCGACCGACAGATGAAATCAAGAAGCGTTTAGGTTTAGCAAGCTATGGTAATGATCTCGCATCAAAGGCAGATCGATATTTTTTTCTTCCGCAAATTTTAGAGCATTCCCAAGAATCGCTTCCAATTCCATTTTTCTACCCGCTTTAAAATCGAGTAACATGCTAGTTAAAGCTGGGTTTTTTCTTGCGGCAGTAGTGTCGATTGTTTCTTCGATTAGGTCGTCAGATATTTCGTAGCCTTCCGCTTTCGCTAAAAGCTGCACTTCTAACATCGCGTCTCTCACCCAAAATCTGATCTCTGGATCATTAAGTATCTGCTTAGTATCAAGCTCGCCAGCCAATACGGATATTGGGTTAAACGAGGCGTTCCATAAAAGTTTTTTCCAGCGATCGAGCTGAATATCTTCGCTTAAAACACAAGGCACTCCGGACTTTTGCCAGAGCTCAAAAATCTTCCGAGTTTTTTGTGAATTAGAATTTTGATATTCGCCGATGATTAGCTTTCCATTATCGTCATGTTCAACCAGAGCTGGTTGTTCTTTTTTTACCGCGACGAAAGCGATGATGCTCAAAAGATGATGATTTGGAAATGCCCGCGCGAGATCTTTTTCAATAAAAATTCCGTTTTGAATTAGAGCGATTGAAGTCTCTGAGGTCAGAACTGGTCTGATCAAATCTGGTAGAGAAATTTCCGGGAGAGCTTTCGTCGCAATCAAAATAAAATCTGCTTTGTCTTTAAACTCCTCAGCACTTTGCAACACCTGATGCGGCTTAAAATTGAAATCACCCCACAGACTTTTGATTTGCATTCCGCCTCGTTTTACCTGTTCGTAATCCGATCTACAAACAACAGAAACCTCCGCCCCAGCCTGCGATAATTTCGCCGCGTAAAGCCCGCCAATTGCGCCGGTGCCGATTACTAAAATTTTCATTTTTTGTTTGTTTATTTTTAGCCCCTTCTGACTAGAGGTTCCTCAATGTTGCAAATTTTTTTGCCAGAATAAGTGGGCGCTAGATGTTGGAGCATCTTTCGCTTGCTCTTATTATTTTGTTAACAGAATTTTTGCTAACTCCAGAAATTTCAGAGAAATTTTTAGCCTCTAAATCGAGACAAAAAAACTCTAAAATCTCCCAAAATTTCTTCTCAGAAATCTGGGAATGAGCTTTATGTAATTGTTTAACATAGACAGAGATAATGGCGTGATTCTAATGACGGATCTGGGTTTAAGTTGTCTTGAACCTTATTAATTTATGAGCAGGCCCGATACGACACTTATTAGAAGTGAATTTCAATCTCTCGCCACTCAAACAGACCTAACAAGGCTATTAATACCTTGTGCCGATCAAGAGTTTATCAGCCAAGAGCAACTTCAATATATTTCTGAAATTCCAGTTGGAACATTTTGGGCTCGCGGATTGCGTAGCTGGTGCCTTAAAGAGGAAGGGCCTCTTCCAAATGGACAAACTTTGGTGCATTTTTCGACAAGGCATCGACCTGCTGGATTTGGATCTTCTTCAGCTGATGCGCTCTACATAAAAAATCCCGATGGTTCTGTTGCCGGATATTTGGGATTTAAATCTTCGCATGATGATTCTGAGTTTGGGATCAAATCTGATTCCGTGGTTCGTGCATTGGATGGAAGAGTATTTTTGGCCCAAAGAGATGTTATTCAGTCTTTTGGCATGAGGGATGGATCGGGCAATCCATTATTACCAGACTCTGATGAATCGATAAGAGAAATATCGGAAGGCTCAGTTACTCAAAACGGTCAAAAGACCATTTCTGCGTTTCAAAACTTAACCAACTTCTTCAAAAGTAGAAGCGCTTCAAGTGAACTTGTTCAAACCAGAGCTTTAGGCAGTACGCTTCCTATCCAAGATGCGCCTCAGTTAGAAATCTCTCCAGCGCCTTTATCAATTGTCGATCTTCCGGTTGCGGATATTTCTGTTACAGAGCTAAGGGAATTACTGAGATTTGTCCCAAAAAATGCGGGTGATAATAAGTTAATTTCCATCAATGGTGTTGATGTTTTTTTAAATGGCAGCAGCGACAGAATTTCTGTAAACAGAGGCACTTTTCCATCAGGAACAGTAAGTACCGGAGTTTACAGCAATGAGGATAAATTTTTTAATAATTCATCTGCCGGCAACGATGCTGAGGCAACTTCTGGTCCGGGAAAAATGGCAGTTGAAGAATTGACCAGAAATAAGAATTCGCTCTTAACCAAAATTTTATTTTCGATAGAAGATCCGGATTTGTTTGAAGAATTTTTACGAATACATGCTAACGGGAAAAACGTGTCTCGAGAATTAGTTGATGAAAATGGCAGAAATATTTTGCACCACTTGGTTGAATCAGCTCAAGATCCGAGCTTGATTGAAAAAGCTAATCAATTTCTCGAAGTGCTTGGCAAAGCATTATCCTCTGCTCAAATGCAAGAATTAGCACTTGCCGGCGACGCTTTTCACTTCAAAACACCATTTAGCATTGCGGCATCAAATCCTCAATTAAGCGATTTAACATTAAGCCTACTTCCCTTTGTTAAATCGAGAATTGATCAGATAGACGAAAACGGAAATACTCCGCTTCATTGGGCGACCATTAAACACTCTCAAGAAAATTCTAATCTTAAAACGATTGGTAACTTGATCAGGGCTGGCGCCAATCCAAATATTGTCGATTCTTCAATTTTTCATCAAAGTGCTGTAGCTGTGGCAGCTACAAATGAAGCTTCAGAAGTCGCACCAGTTGAGGCAGCAAGTGGCGGTGGACGCGGATTTATAGGAAGATTTTCGAAAGTAAGAATAGCTGCGACACACTCTGAAGATGTCGTGGCAACTCGGGCGCCAGTAATTAACAAGTGCCTTCCAACCATTTTACTTGGCTCTCTATGCGCCGTTCTAGAAAATCGTGAAGACCTTCATCCTTTTGTAGCAAAAGACGATTTTGGTAAATTCTACCTTGGGATTCCATCTAAACAAAATGATTCAAATTTAGCTTTTGGATTTAGCGCTTTTTCAAAAAGTCCTTACCTCGAATATACAAATTCAGAAAATCAAGTAATGCATTTAGCTCTAAAAGAAGATGGCTCTGTGGGCTTGTATCGTAATAATAGAGACAAATCCAAAACTGAAATTACCGGCGAAAAATCTAGTCCCGATGCGTTAGTAAAATTAATTTCCCAGATAGCTGTGAAAGCCAATGTGAGCGAACTCGGCGGCGTTAATTGCAGCTCTCTATCGGAAAGATCTGCTTCCAAAGCTTCAGCTGGTGGAGGAGGAAGATAGCAGATCGCTTCGGCCAAACTATTTTCATCTTTGGCCGATGATTAAACCCAGATCCGTCATTAGAATTGCGACAGTATCTCGCTAAGCCTTAATTCTATTAGCCTCGGGCGAGCACCGCACCGGAAAGCGTAGCATGCATACGCTGACGGAGCGGAGCGGAGAACGAGGTTAATAGAATTAAGGGTTAGTAGAG
>CAMBXE010000044.1 GCA_945871805.1 Rhizobium sp. Q54
CTAAAAGTTAGGAAAAGTTGCAAGGGGGAAAGTTGCAAGGGGAAATTAAGCACTGCGCCGAAATAAAATAGCATGGACCCCGTCATGAAGACGGGGTGACAAACTCACATTCGGTGTCACCCCGTCTTCATGACGGGGTCCATCTCATCACGCCGCAGTCACAAAATCTTTCATCACTGTCTTCGTTCCGGTTTTTTCGAAAAAGATTTCGAGCTTAGGGCCGTCTGCGCCGATTACTTTTCCGTAGCCGAATTTTTGGTGGAAGACTCGCTTGCCGATGGTTTCGTCTTTTGTTGTAGCACCCCCTCCCCCCGATGTCATCCTTGGCTGCGAAGCGGTCGAGGATCTCATGAAGTTACCTCGAGACGACTGCTGATTGAATGATGTTGGACGATGGTTCTGTTGGTTGAAAGATGAGAAATGAATCTCCTCTGCCTCAACTTCATCCCGCGGTAATTCTCGTAGAAAACGAGACGGCATCTGCATTTGCACGTCGCCGAAGATGTAGCGACTTTTTGCGTGCGACAAAATTAATTCTTTTTTTGCACGGGTGATTGCGACGTACATCAAGCGTCTTTCTTCCTCTAAGCCGTTACGTTCTTCGATTGATTTTCCACTTGGAAATAATCCGTCTTCGAGGCCGGGAACGAAAACTAAATCAAATTCCAAACCTTTGGCGGCGTGCACGGTCATTACGCTCACTGCATCTTGTAAATTTTTATCGTCGCGCGCTTCGATGAGCGAGGCGTATTCTAAAAACTCAACCATCGTGGAAAAATCGGCGAGACTACTGATGAATTCTTCGATATTTTCCACACGCCCTTGCGACTCAAGAGTGTTTTCTAATTTCCACATCGAAAGGTAACCAGAGGCCGTGAGAACATATTTGGCAACGTCCGAGAGATTTTCAGTGTTAATTTTTCTTTGCGTAGTTTCGATGATTTCGATCAGACTTTTTATGCCGTCACGCGCTTTTCCTTTGAGCGCTTCGGATTTTTTAATCGAAGAAAAAAGCGAAATTCCTTCAAGCTTCGATTGCTCACGAAGACTAGCGATTGCTGAATCCCCAACACCTCGCTTCGGCACATTAATAATTCTTGCGAGAGCCAAATCATCGTCGGGATTTGCACAAATTCTTAAGTAGGCGATGGCGTCGCGCACTTCCATGCGCTCGTAAAATTTCATGCCGCCAATGACTTTGTAAGGAATGGAATTGTGAATGAATGACTCTTCAAAAGGACGAGTTTGATAACCTGCGCGCACGAGTACTGCGGTTTCAGAGAGTTTGTATTTATTCAAGCGAACTGCTTTTGCCACTGCGGCCGCTTCCATGCGATCGTCGGGGAAGGTCAATAATTTTATCTTTTCGCCCTGCCCTTTGTCAGTCCAAAGAGTTTTGCCGTGACGTTCTTTGTTGTGCGAAATTACTGAATCTGCGGCCTTCAAAATATTTGAAGTTGAGCGGTAATTTTGCTCGAGACGAATCACTTTTGCGTTCGTGAAGTCTTTTTCAAAACGCAGGATGTTAGCGATGTTCGCACCTCGCCAGCCGTAGATCGATTGATCATCATCGCCGACACAACAAATATTATTTTGCGCGTTGGTGAGGTTTAGAAGCCACTGATATTGCGAGTTGTTGGTGTCTTGATATTCGTCGACGAGAATGTAGCGGAATTTATCTTTGTAGTAAGCAACCACGTCCGGCGCGGCGCGGAAGATTTCAAGATTGTGCGAAAGTAGATCACCAAAATCCGTCGCATTCATCGCTTTGAGGCGAGATTGATACATCGAATAAACTTCTTTGAGTTTTGGTAGACCAACTTCAAAGCCAGCAGATTCAAGGGTTGATGGACTAACCGCCTTGTCCTTCAAGCGCGAAATACGATTCAAATAAGCCTTCGGCGCGAATTGTTTTATGTCGATATTGAAGTCGCCGAGAATAGTTTTGAGCAAGCGGGTTTGATCGTCGTCATCGATGATAGTGAAGTCTTGGCGCAAGCCGACGATCTCAGGATGACGACGCAAAATACGCGCCGCAACTCCGTGAAAAGTTCCCATCCAAAGATTATTAGCTTGGTCACCAATCACTTCACTAATTCGTTTTTTCATTTCCGCTGCGGCCTTGTTGGTAAAGGTTACGGCAAGAATTTGGTAAGGCGAAGCGAGGCCAGAATTTACGATGTTAATGACGCGGGAAGTTAAAACTTTTGTTTTGCCAGTGCCGGCTCCAGCCAGAACTAGTAAAGGACCATCGGTTGTATTGACGGCTTCGAGTTGCGGAGAGTTGAGAGTCATTGATTTTATAATTTTTCTGTCAGTCGAAAACGCTGTTTGAGCGAAGTCGAAACCAAATCGATGACTAGAGACTTGCTTTCGACTTCGCTCAACCAGCGTTTCATCTCGATTAGCGGAAAAAATTTTAACCCAGATCCGTCATTAGAATCACGCCATTATCTCGCTAAGACTAATAGAATTAAGGCTTAGCGAGATAATGGCGTGATTCTAATGACGGATCTGGGTTTAATATTTTTCCGGATGAAATACCTGTACCGGTCTGGCGTTAGATTTAGCAAAAATTGCCGATTTGATGATTGTGTTCATTTGTTCTTTTGAAATTCTTAACGGTGTTTTCATCACATACCATTTCACACCTTCTTTGCATGGGGGAGTAGTGAGCGAGCCGTCGTAGAAAAATACTTTATCGCTCGTTTTAATAAATTTTATTGGATCGATTCTTCCCTCGCTTTCTTTGCTTGCGAGGAAATTTATTAGACTTGTGAAATCAGAATTTTCGTCACCAAGCTCGAGAAAAACTGCCACGACCAAGCTTTGTTCATCCTCACTTTTGTGATAAAATTGCATCTCCAGCGAATGTTGTTTTCCAGCAATCAAATGCTCGCTTGGATGACGAAAAACGATCGAGTGCAACCAATATTTTTTTTTGCCGCGTAACAAAAAATTCTCGCCATCAAAATTAATATTTTGGACGTAATTTTTTTTCACTTTTTCAACGTCAGAAAGTTGGTAGAAAAACTTTAAATCGCTTTCGACGAACTTATCTTCGATGTTAATCGGCGATTGATTGTAACCGATTTTGCAGAATTTAAATTTCTCATCGAGATCGCCCCACTGCCCTGGAGATTCGTAGCTCCACTGGCTTTTGCAGGAAAAAATAAATGCGAAAAAAATCAGAAAAAATTTTTTCATGAAGAGAACTTCTTTTGGATTACAGCCGCTAGAACAAAAATTTGCAGATTTGCTCAAGCCACTTTTTGCAGGGAGTAAGAAGGAATTTATTTTAATTAATAATCTTACTAAAAATTGGCTGGATGTTGTTGGAAAAAAATACGAAAAACTTTGTTATCCGCAATCAATCAGATTTGCAGGAAAATCCCCTGGGACAGAAAAAACTGCAACGCTTACAATTGCTGTTTACAACTCATCAGTTGGATTTTTTTTAGAAAGTAATTCGGAAGTTATTTTGGAAAGAATTGCATCTTTTTACGGATTTAAATCAATCGCCAAAATCATCATCAAGCAAGAGCCAAGAAATATCGACAGCAACAAGTTCACTGAAATCAAGCTCTCGCAAGCTCAAGAAAAAATCCTACAAGAAAAATTAGAAAAAATTTCTGACAAAAATCTGGCAGAAACTTTGCAAAAATTGGGCAGAGAAATTTTGAAGAATTAGGTTTTTTTATTTCAGCTGAATCGGTGCCTTCGCCACAAATCAATCATCTTCATGTTGTTACCAAGCGATACGCTTGCTGGGCCAAAAGTTTTATTCTCTTTGCCGTAACAACACATCCTCAAACCCAGATCTGTAGTTAGAATTACGACAGTATCTCGCCTGCTTGCTTGTCGGAAAAAAACTTTAGTTAATCGAACAAGATGACTTCTCGCCTTTACTGCCCTTGTTCCACGGCATCTTCGCCATTACGATTGCAAGACCACAAAAGCCACTCAGGCCCGCAAAAATTAGTCCGGCGCCGAAAAAGGCAGCGAAAAAAATAAATTTTGGATTCACGAAGTAGCCAAGCAGGCTTCCAATTAGAACGCCAAAACCGATTGCGAGTTGCACTTGACGGTCAAGTGGCAAGAAAAATTTTCCGGAAGTTTTTGCTTCGTTGCCCGCCGCCATCCACGCTAAAATTCCGCCTTCAAGATTGTAAATTTCTAAACCGTCATCCTCCGCTAGAAGCTTCTGGCAAGCCATTTGACTGCGCTTTCCTGAGCGACAATGTAACACCAATTTTCTGTTCTGACATTGCGGTAAATTATTTTTACAGACAGTTGCCAACGGCATCAATTTAGCGCCAGAAATTTTTTCTGCCTCATGCTCCGCAGGCTCGCGAACGTCAACCAGCACAGCTTCGTTGCTGGAGATCCATTTTCTTAGCGTGTTGCTGTCGATGTTTTTGATTGGCATGATTTTATTTTTTGCTAAGTCTACTAATTCTCTCCTCACGCATTTTTGTAAAATCATCTCCGGCGTGATAAGATGAGCGAGTTAATGGACTCGAAGAAACCATCAAAAATCCTTTGTTGTAAGCCATTTTTTTGTAGAGCTCAAATTCATCGGGATGAACGTAGCGATCAACCGGAGCATGGCGCAAAGTCGGACGCAAATATTGGCCGATCGTCAAGAAGTCGATGTCAGCACAACGCATGTCATCCATGACCTGCAGCACTTGCTCCTTTGTTTCACCAAGACCCACCATCAAGCCAGATTTCGTGAACATTGTTGGATCGATTTCTTTCACCCGCTTCAAAAGATGAAGAGAATGAAAATAGCGCGCACCTGGGCGGATTGAGGCGTAAAGACCCGGCACCGTTTCAATATTGTGATTAAAAACATCAGGCTTTGCGGCGACAACTTTTTCCATCGCGCCATCTTTACGTAAAAAATCAGGCGTTAAAATTTCAATCGTAGTGCTCGGAGACTTGCGGCGCACTGACTCAATACATTTCACAAATTGATCGGCGCCACCATCGGCAAGATCATCGCGATCGACAGAAGTAATCACAATGTGCTTCAATCCAGAAACCTGCGCAACATCACCAACATTATCTGGCTCATGCGGATTTACTGCGTCGGGACGACCAGTTTCAATATTACAAAAAGAACAAGCGCGCGTACAAACTGAACCAAGAATCATAACTGTCGCATGCTTCTGCGCCCAGCATTCGCCGATATTCGGACAAGCAGCCTCTTCACAAACCGTGTGCAATTTTTTCGAATTTAATAACTCTTTAGTTTCGTAATAACCCTTGGATTGCGGCGCTCTCACGCGGATCCAATCTGGTTTGCGCTCCATTTTTTCTTTTGGAAAATTCTGCGCAAAGCCCTGTAAATCCTTGTTATCTTTCTTGGCGATTTGCCCCGATTCTTTTTTGTCGTCGCGTGTTTGCATGTGTCAAAGTTTTACGGACCTTGCAACAAGTGCCTGGTCCATTCAAATTTTATTTTGTTTCCCCTGTGACCACGTATTTAGTGATCTCAGCAATGTTCGTAGAATGATCAGCCAAGCGCTCGAAACTCTTAGCGATGAACATGATGTTGATGATTTTTTCGAGCTGTTCTTTGGTAAAATTTCCCGGCTGCAAAATTCCAAAAAGGCGTGTGTAGATATTATCAATCTCGTCATCTTTCTTCAAAACCTCGTCAGCTTTTTCAGCATTGTGATCGTTAAAAGCTACGACCGAATCAAACACCATCTGCTTCGACAACAAAATCATTTCGAACAAAGATTTTTTTACCACACCCTCAACCGACTCAAAACCAATACGATTAATTTTTTTAATTATTCCCTTCGCCTGATCTCCAACTCGCTCCAAATTTGAAGAAACTTTCAATGCAGAAACAATGAAACGCAAATCCACCGCCATCGGCTGACGCATCGCCAACATTGCCGTAACCTTTCTTTCAACCAACAAATCAAGCGAGTTAATTTTGTAATCGTGAGCAGTAATTTTTTCTAAAAATTCTGGATGATGACTCGTGATCATTTCTGCAACCATGTCGATCGACATCAAAACCATGTCCGCCATTTCAGAAAGAGTTCCAGCAATTGATTGCAGGTCTTTGTCGTAAGATTTGACGGTGTGTTCTTTGATGGTCATTGGATTTATGATTTAAGATTTCAGGATGCGCGACACTCTAAAATCATAAATTTTATTAATGAAAAAAATCTTAGTCATTGGCTCTGGAGGCAGAGAGCACGCAATTTGCGAGCAGTTTAGAAAATCACCGAAACTTGAAATAATTTTTTGTTTACCGGGAAATGCCGGGATCGCTGAAGTCGCAAAAATCGTCGATGGAATCAAGATTGATGAGCATCAAAAAATTATTGAATTCTGCCAAGAAAACAAAATCGATTTTGTTTTCGTTGGACCTGAGCAGCCTTTAGTTGCAGGGCTTGTCGATGATTTAGAGAAAGCTGGAATTCGCGCTTTTGGTCCGAATAAAAATGCGGCGCAACTCGAAGGTTCAAAAATTTTCATGAAGAAAATTGCAGTGGATAATAACGTTCCGACTGCGATTTATGAAACTTTTACTGATGAAAAAAACGCGACAGAATTCGTAAAAAAACTAGCTCAGGAATTTAATTTTCCTTGCGTCATTAAAACGGACGGACTCGCTGCTGGCAAGGGCGTAATCATTCCACAAAATTTTGCTGAAGCGGAAGTGGCAATCAAAGAAATCTTCGCCGGAAAATTTGGCGAGGCCGGAAATAAAATTATCATCGAAGAATTTCTGGATGGCTTTGAAGCAAGTTATTTTGTTCTTTGCGATGGAAAAAATTTCGTGCCACTTGGCTTTGCTCACGATCACAAAAGAGTTGGCGATGGCGATAGCGGCGCCAACACTGGTGGAATGGGAACCTACGCACCCTCACCTTTCATCGATAAAAAATTAGAAGAAGAAATTATCGAAAAAATTATCAGACCAACTTTGCGCGGAATTGAGTTTAGAGGGATTCTGTTTGCTGGCTTAATGATCAGCAAAAACATTCCGAAACTTTTGGAATATAACGTGCGTTTCGGAGACCCAGAAACTCAGGTAATTTTACCAAGAATTAAAACCGATTTTATTGATTTAATCGAAGCGGCAATCGACGGCAGACTCAATGAAATCAAGGTTGAATTCGATGAAGAAAAAAAATTAGTTTGCGTGGTGATGTGCGCAAATGGCTATCCAGAAAATTATGAAAAAGGCACGGAAATCAAAGGCCTAGATCTTATCACCGAAGCCAAAATTCTTCACGCCGGAACAATAAAAAAAGACGGTAAAATCCTTGCAAATGGCGGTCGTGTTCTAAACATCGTAGCCGAAGCAGCCTCCTTTGAATCAGCGCGTAGCAAGGCTTACGAGGCTATTGCGAAAATTGATTGGAAGGAAGGTTTTTGCAGAAAAGATATCGCAAAAAAAGTTTAACCCTTCTGGATCCTTGCCTGCACTAGAATCAAAAAAATTACTCACTCATAAAAAATGAAAAAATATTTCGGCACTGACGGCATTCGTGGCACGGCGAATAAATTTCCAATGACTGCAGAAATTGCACTGAAAGTCGGCATGGCTGTAGGCGCAAAATTCACCAAAGGCGCGCATCGTCACCGTGTAGTAATTGGAAAAGATACCCGACTTTCTGGTTACGTCATCGAACCAGCGCTCACAGCAGGCCTTGCTGCTGTAGGAATGGATGTGTTTTTAGTTGGCCCGGTTCCCACTCCAGCAGTTTCAATGCTAACCCGATCGATCCGCGCCGATATTGGCATCATGATCTCTGCCTCACATAATCCTTACCACGATAACGGCATCAAAATTTTTACTCACGATGGCCGCAAACTCAGCGATGAATTAGAAAAAGAAATCGAAGCATTGATCGATGGAGACACCACGCCATTCCTTGCTAAATCCGAAAATCTAGGTCGTGTAAAAAGACTTGATGACGCCTCAAATCGTTACATCGAATTCGTCAAAAATTCTTTTCCGAAAGATAAAAGTTTGACCGATCTAAAAATCGTCGTCGATTGCGCCAACGGCGCCGCCTACAACATCGCACCAAAAATTTTCTGGGAACTTGGCGCTGACGTCATCGCGATTGGCACCGAACCAAATGGCTTCAACATCAACGAAAAATGCGGCTCAACTCATCCCGAAGCCTTGTGCAAAAAAGTTCTTGAAGAAAAAGCCGACATCGGAATCGCGCTCGATGGAGATGCCGATCGTCTTCTAGTTGTCGACGAAAAAGGTAACGCCATCGACGGCGATCAGCTGATCGCCTTGATCGCAGAGAAATTACACGATAGCGGAAATCTCAAACGCGACACTGTTGTCATTACTCAAATGTCAAATTTAGCGCTCGAAAATTATTTGAATTACATCGGCGTTTCCACCATCCGCGCGCAAGTCGGCGATCGTTACGTCTTAGAAGAAATGCGCAAAAATGGCTGCAACTTCGGCGGCGAACAATCCGGTCACATCGTCCTCTCCGACCATTCTACCACTGGCGATGGATTAGTTGCCGCTCTACAAGTTTTAGCGATTTTATGCGAAACAAAAAAACCCGCGAGCGAAGTTTTGAAACTATTTACGCCATTCCCGCAACTTCTAAAAAACGTAAAATTCGACACGAGCAAAGGCGACCCGATGCAAAATAAATCAGTACAAGATTTTATTGAAGAAAAGTCGCAAGAGCTTGGAAATGAAGGCCGCATCCTAGTTCGTAAATCCGGAACCGAAAATCTAATTCGCGTGATGGCCGAAGGAAAAGATAAAAAACAAATCGAGAAGATTGTTGAGGAAATTATCGCTAAAATAATATTTTAACCCAGATCCGTCATTAGAATCACGCCATTATCTCTACTAACCCTTAATTCTATTAACCTCGTTCTCCGCTCCGCTCCGTCAGCGTATGCATGCTACGCTTTCCGGTGCGGTGCTCGCCCGAGGCTAATAGAATTAAGGCTTAGCGAGATACTGTCGCAATTCTAATGACGGAT
>CAMBXE010000045.1 GCA_945871805.1 Rhizobium sp. Q54
ATCCGTCATTAGAATTGCGACAGTATCTCGCTAAGCCTTAATTCTATTAGCCTCGGGCGAGCACCGCACCGGAAAGCGTAGCATGCATACGCTGACGGAGCGGAGCGGAGAACGAGGTTAATAGAATTAAGGGTTAGTAGAGATAATGGAGTGATTCTAATGACGGATCTGGGTTGAAGCTTCGGCTGCAGTTATTTTGTCGATAATATCAATGCTATTCAAATAGGTGTGAACGCCACATTCCCAATCATTTGATTGGTGAGCCAAATCTCTATAATTTAGGCCGTTTTTAATTTCAGGGTTATTTAATCCAGTTAATAACTCTCGGTAAGCATCCCCAAAACTACTAGTGAACAATCCACTCGGGTGAGAATCATTGAAATATAAAATGTTGTACCCGGTATCTATCACCAAAGAAAACATATGAGGAGTCCCGAACATCTCTGTGCCACAAGGAATGCAGACGAATCTAAAGTCATCTTTTATCATGCTGTATGTGGAGATAATCAGCTCCTGATCAAGTTCTTTAATGCCGCACAAAATACTATCATCAGCGAGGTTTTCACGAATTACATAGACATCCCCTCTATCTACGAATTTATTTCTTAAAGCGGAGGCAATTTGATCGCTTCTAAATCCTTCGGATTTTACTGTATCTAGCTCTTTTGAAATTTCAGTTTCCGCGACTGGCATAATCTTCGCGGGAAAAGTGGTTAGTTGGTTGCCGCCAAGATTTAAAATTTCCAAATCAGTAAGATTTTCGATCTCCGCAGGAATGGATGACAATCCAAGTCCGTCTAATGAAAGTTCTGCACTGTTCATCTTCTTAGCCTGAATAATTCTTTGCATCGCCTCAACTCTAGCTTCTTTTTCTTCCGGGGCGGCTGAATCAACCCAAGCATTAAGTCCTGCTAAAAAATTATCTTGGAGCTTGGCTGCTATAAAAGTTTCTCCTCTGCTCATAAATTATTATATTTTTTATAAAAAGCTGGTTCCGGTCTAACAACCACTGGTCGTACAAAATCTGTTTGGACGAATCTGATAGTCAATAAATTGCGCGGAGTTGAGGCATTTCAAGGCAGCCCAACTGTTTTTGCGTCAGGAATTTTATCCGCAAAACTAAGATCTAGAAAGCGCACGGAAGAATCGCGACAGGTTTGTTGAGTGAAGAGTTTTGGATTTAGAATGGGATTGGGGGTGGATTTTTAGAGGCACCCCAAATGGATTAATTGCATTATGAAAATCGGCATTAATGTCTTCTCTCATGAGGCTGTAAGGCCAGTTAAATCCTGCAATAAGTATTGGGGCAAATGAATTTTAGAAAATCACTCTGCGTAATTTTAATCACGCTTTTAACAATTACTGCCTGCGGCAAGAAGGGTCCGCTGAAATATCCTGGCGAGCAAAAACGTCCAAAATTTCACGATGTGACCGACGAGAATGAGTAACTTACTTGGCTTTGATTCAGTAAAATCATCGCTTCTCACCTCTTACCGAAATAAAAAATTGCCCCACGCAATTTTACTTTTTGGAAAAAAAGGAATCGGCAAAGCGAGTTTTGCAAAAGAGTTTGCGCTGCAAATCACTGGTTCAAGCCCCTTGGCAAATCCTGATATTTTACTGATCGAAAAAGAGGCAGAAAAAAAGGAAATCGGCGTCGAAAAAATTCGCAGCATCAAAGAATTTTCTAACCAAACCGCAGCAATTTCTGAGAGTAAATTTATTGTTATTGATTCCGCTTGCGAGCTTACCAAATCTGCCGCCAACGCAGTTTTAAAAATCCTCGAAGAGCCCCGTCCGAATAATTTTTTGATTCTCGTCGCTCACAATTTGCATCGCGTTTTGCCGACGATTCGCTCGCGTTGTCAGACCGTAAAAATTTCTGATTTGTCGCACAAAGATTTTGTAAAAATCGTCAAGGATGACGCAGAATTTCTTGCCGAGATTTGCGACAATTCTCCCGCCGAAGCAATTAAGTTGGGAGCAGAATTATCAAGGTTCTACGCCCTGTTCCTCCGTTCAATTCTTAACAAAAAACTCAGCGAAGAATTGCTAAAAAAAGTCGCTGACAAAACTTATTCATTTCAAGTCACCGAAAAATCCTGCGAGTTTTTATTCAATCGTCTGGGAAAATTTTCTCGCGGTACCGACCTAAAATTTTTCTTCGAAGAGGAAAAAGTTTTTCTAACTTTAGCCAAAAAAGACATCTTCCCAATCTACGACGAGACCTTGATTCTACTAAACAAAACCCAATCCCTGCATCTCGACAAAAAACTAACCCTGATCAATATTTTTAATCTCCTTACGAATGACTAAACTTTACAAAAGCATCGGGTTAATGAGCGGCACTTCAATGGATGGAATTGATTTGGCGATGATTGAAAGCAACGGAAAAGAGGCGATTAAACGCCACTCGGATTTCTTTCATTTGCGTTACGAACAAGATTTCAAAGAGCGCATGCGCAGCGTGATTTACAAAGCACCAACGCTAGCACAAATCAAAGAAATCGAAAATGAATTAACGCTGATTCACGCGAATTTACTGAATGATTTTCTCAGCAAAAATAAAATCAAACCGAGCGAAATTGATGTGATCGGTTTTCACGGCCACACGATTCTCCACATGCCTCAACAACAAATGACTTGGCAAATCGGCAATGCTCACCTTCTCGCTCACAAAGTCGGAATCAATGTTGTCAGCGATTTTCGTACGCGCGACGTAATGCTCAGCGGCCAAGGCGCGCCGCTTGTTCCAATTTACCATTTTTATTTATTCCACGATCAGCTTCGTCCGACTGCGGCGCTGAACATCGGCGGCATTTCCAACATTACTTATTTTGACGGCGACGAAACTAGCATTCAGGCTTTTGATGTCTGCTTCGGCAATGCTCCGTTCGACGATTTAATGAAGCAAAAATTTGGTTGTGATTTTGACGAAGATGGAGAGTTAGGCAAAAACGGTAACCCTGATTTCATCATTGCCGACCACATTTTGCAGAATGAAATTTTTCACCGGAAGCCCACCAAATCTTTCGACCGCGACGATTTCGCCGCAGTGATTGCGCCGATCACTAATCTGAAAATTGAAGATGCCCTCGCGACTTTCGCCTACATGCATGCGCGCGCCATCTCTATTAATCTCGATTTTCTTCCAGCAAAACCAAAAGAGATTTTTATTTGCGGTGGTGGCAGAAAAAATGTCGCGATCATTAACGAAATGAAAAAATGGCTTTCGGGAATTGAAGTAAAACTTACCGAAGAAATTGGCGTGAATGGCGATTCAGTTGAAGCCGAAGCATTCGCATTTTTAGCAATTCGCAGTTTACTTAATTTGCCAATCAGCTTCACCAAAACCACCGGAATTAACTCACCTTCTTGCGGTGGAGTTTTGTACAAATTTTAGTAATTTAAAAAAAATATTTTTTTTGAGCTTAGAGCCACAAGGGTTTAGACCGAGAGATATTTGCCGCCGGCGGCAAACATCTTTTTCTAAACATCATTCTCTTTGGAATTAGTTTGTTAAGCTGAATTGGTGAATCTGCGCAGGAATAACGCGACAATTTTTGCAGCAAAAAATTGATTAGGTCCCGAATTGTTCCCGAATAATTCTTTCTTCAAGCGAGTGATCCGCATCAAAAAGCAGTTTAAAAGTGATTGATTGATCTTCGTAAACCTCCACCTCTTTCACGTCGCGAACTTCGAATGAATCTGCAGTAGCGCTAACTCGTCGCGACTCAGATTCTAAAATCGTAAATTTGATTTTACTGCGCGCTGGCAGAAGTGCGCCGTGCCAGTTGCGTGGACGAAATGGACTGATCGGAGTCAGCGCAAGAATCTCAGCGCCGAAAGGAATGATCGGTCCACCGACAGAAAGATTGTAGGCCGTGCTTCCAGCCGAAGTTGCGACAAGCACACCGTCAGCAGCAAGACAGGCCACTCTTTCTTGCCCATTAATTTCGATTTTGATTTTAGAAATTTGACTGGTCTGACGAATCAATGCCACTTCGTTAATCGCCAGATGCGAATGTTTTTTGCCAGCAATGTCGGTCACTTGCATGCGCAGCGGATGAAGCGTTGCCATCTCTGCCTTGGCGAGATTTTCTAAAAAATTTTCTTGGTGAAATGAATTCATCAAAAACCCAACAGTGCCACAATTTACGCCGTAAATTGGAATTATTTTCTCCTGAGTATTTTTTCCAAATTCGTGAAGAATGCGCAACATCAAACCGTCGCCACCAATGGCGATTACTTTTTCGATTCCGTCAAAATTTTCGCCAAGAATTCTGTGACTGGCGCTGAGATCTTTGAAGTCAAATTTTTGCACGAGAAAATTTTTTTTCTCCTCGGCATCGCGATTATTTTTAGCGGCGATTACGGCAATTTTATTGTTCATTTTAACCTCGAAAAACACCTTTCCTTCGACAAGCTCGTCTTGTCAAAACTATATTAAACCCAGATCTGTCATTAGAATCACGCCATTATCTCTACTAACCCTTAATTCTATTATCCTCGTTCTCTGCTCCTCTCCGTCAGCGTATGCATGCTACGCTTCCGGTGCGGTGCTCGTCCGAGACTAATAGAATTAAGGCTTAGCGAGATACTGTCGCAATTCTAATGACGGATCTGGGTTAAATTTTACTAATTTCGTAGAGCGCAATGGCGGCGGCAACTGAAGCGTTGAGACTCTCTACCTCTTTGTCAATTTCGATGCGCACTAAGAGATCGCAATTTTTTTTCACCAAATCGCGCATGCCATCTCCTTCAGATCCAACTACTAGCGCGATATTTTTGTAATCTTTTACCTCGCTTAATTTCACCTTGCCCTCACCGGCTAAACCCACGCACCAGTAACCAATTTTTTTTAACTTTTCGAAGAGGTTGTTAAAATTAGTAACTATGACGAGATCAACAAACTCAATGGTTCCCGCTGATGCCTTGATGATTGTAGAATTTTCTTGCGGCGCGTGATGCTCACAAAAAATAATCTTTTTTACTCCAAAACTTGCAGCGCTGCGAATAATTGCGCCGACATTGTGCGGATCAGAAATTTGATCGAGCAGAAGAAGTAGTGGAAGCTTTTCTCCTTCCGGAATTGCGTGAAGTTCTTCAAGGAGAGAATTTTGATTTTGCACCGGAAGTCTTGCGGCCTTGATTAACAAGCCTTGATGCGGTTGTTGAGTGTCAACGAAATCTTCGATCACCTCTCCATCAACTAAACGAATAAGTGGAGAAAAATTTTGTAGAGAATTTTTTGCGAGAAAATTTTTGAGTTCAGCGACGGAATTTTCTGTAACGAAAATTTCCAAAATCTTGCGTCTTCCCTGTTTTAAAGCTGTGAAAACTGGGTGCTTTCCGGAGATCAAAACGTGATCTGATTTTCCCTCGCGAATTTTTCGATCATCTCTGGTGGGACGAGCCAAAGCGCGGTGAGAATTCTTGCGAGAAGTCTGGTGAATCTTGTCGCGAGAATTTCCTCGCTGCGTTCGGGACATTACTGCTTTTTGTGTTTCTTGTCGTGATTAATTTCTTTTGACTCTTCAGCTACCGGCTCAACTACTGCTGGATCAATAACAGACTCATCAACAACTGTCTCAGCTGATGTTGGCTCGGTCGGAACAACTGCCGCCACAGGCTCTTCAACTTTTTTTGGCTCAACTACTTCTTTAAGTTTAATCACGATTTTAACCTTTGCATCTTTCATGATTTTTGTTTCGATTTCATTGGTTTTATCTTGTTCGAGTTGCTCACGAAGATTTTTTTTAACCGCATCGAAAGACAATGGTTGCGCTTCACGAACTTCAGTAAATTTCACCAAGTGCCAACCAAATTTAGTTTGGATAGGCACTGAAATTTCATCTTGTTTAAGATTCACAATCGCCTCAGCAATTTCTTTGATCATGTTGTCTTCAAGCACAAAACCAAGGTCTCCACCTTGTTCGGCAGATTCTTGATCAAGAGAATATTTTTTCGCAGCGTCAGAAAATTTAATCGCCTTTCTCTTCGCAGTAATTTCTTTGCGAATTTTTTCTGCCTCTTCTTTGTTTTTGGCAACGATGTGTAAAACAGAATATTCTTTTTTGCCGGCGAGGTTACTGCTAATTTCAGCGTATTTTGCGCTGACTTTTTGCTCGGTCACTTCCTTCGCAAGAACTGATTGAATGTAAGATTGACGCAGAATTTTACTTTCTGCGGCAGCAATAAGATCTTTGACTTTCTTGTCTTTCGCCACGTCTGATTGCTTCGCCAACTTACTCAATTCTTTGTCGAGGTAAGTTTCTTTGATCAAAATATCGAGAACCTCTTTTGGCAGATTTTCAATTGCCGGAACCGCGACTTCTTCGCCCTGACCTTCAAAAATATTACGCAATTTTTGCTCAATTTCAGATTGAAAAATTTCCTGACCATTAACTTTCGCAATGATTATTCCTTTTTCTTTCTTGTTAGTGAGGTAGTAAGAAGCCCCTAAAATCACCGCAGCAAGCAAAGTGATTGCGCTAAAAATTCTGACCGAGTTTTTATTTCTTGAGTAACGTCTCATATTTTTGGAATTACGAATTGAGGGAAAATTTGAAGGGAGTTAAAAATCTCTTTTAGCCTTGCGGGATCTGGGTTCTGGAGGATTCCATTAGTGACCAGAACATTGTCGATTTCGAAATCAACAGCGCCTCTAATGTCGGTGAGAAGACCATCTCCGATTGCAAGAATTCTACTTTTCTCAGTGATGTCAAAAATCTGCAACACCATTTTGTAAACTTCTGGAAATGGCTTGCCGTAATAAGAAACGGTGCAGCCGAGTTTTTTGTATTCGCTAGCCAAAACACCGGCGCAAATTTGCTCTTTGCCATCTTGCTTCACGACGATTAGATCGGGATTTACGCAGATTAGCGGCAGATTAAATTTTTTTGCCTCGAGCAATTGAGGCATTTTTTCAGCAAGAACTGAATTCTCTCCGTCAAAACCAGTAGTAATGGCGAAGCTTGCCTCACTTGCATTGGCAACCATTTGATGGTTTGATCCACTTAGTAAATCTGCATCTTTTTCTGGGCCAATGTAAAAATATTTTTCGCCCGGAATTTTTTGTAGCGAGAGAAAAGCCGCCTCTCCGGAAGTTAAAACAAAATCGTAAAGATCTGGCGTAATACCAAATTTCTCGAGCGCTTCGGCAACTTTATTTGCACGACGTGGCGCATTGGAAAGAAAGCAGATTTTTTTGTTTTTTTGGCGCAAAAAAGAAATTGCTTCAATTGCTCCGGGATAAGCTGTGCTGCCATCGTGGATAACGCCCCAGACGTCGAAAATGAAGTAATCGTAAAGATCCGCAAACTCGCGAATGTCATTCTTGAATTGCATTGATTTGGAATTGATTGGTTCAACTAGCGATGAAGAATTATTAATCATTCTTAGCGCCTCTGCCGCCACTAACTTTCGACGATGTTAGCGAAGAAAGATTTATGGCATTGTTGATTGATCTAGTAATGCCACTGGGCCCGATTCTATTTTCTTCTAAGACCACTTCATCATTCGAATCCTCACTGTTTGGTCCCCTTGAGTAATGGTCAGGATTCTGATAAAAAAGTGTTGGGTTATTTTTAAACTTTTCAGCAAGAAATTCAAAAGGTGTTTTGAACTTTAAAGATTTTAATCTTTTTGCAAAATTGTAGACAAGAAGAAATTCTTGAAGGTGTTTTTCGAACTGAATTATGTTGTCGTAGTGATAGGTTTTTGTTGTGGCATCTTTAATCGTTCGATTTGTTCGTTCCACTTGGCCATTGGTCCAAGGGTGTCTGAACTTGGTTAATTTGTGTTTGATTGAATGTTTTTTGCAGAGTAAGTCAAACGGATGAACTGACTTTGGCCTCAAATGTTTCAATAAAAGTTCGTAAGTAAACTGAGCTCCGTTATCGGTAAGAATTCTGTGAATCTTGTAAGGAAATAATTCAATTACTTCCTTTAGAAACTTAACGGAATTCTCTATTGTTTGGTTTTTATAAAGCCTTGCAACAGTCATCTTGCTGGTTATATCAACAGCTACAAAAAGATAAAACTTGGGATTATCCGCAAGGTTGATCTCAGTAATATCGATGTGAAGATATCCAATCTCGCATGTTGCAAACTTTTTTTTGCCAGCAGAAGAGGTTCTTAAATCTTCTTTCTGTAAGACGCTCAATCCGTGTCTTTTTAAACAGCGATGAAGGTTACTTCGACTTAGTTTTGGGATTGTATCTTTTAATGCCTCAAAACAATCGTCGAGAGAGTGATTTGTTGTTTTGCGGAAGATGCAGATTGCCTTTTCTTCAATCTCAGTCAGCACAGTTCTAAGCTTCTTGGAGCCAAAAGGAAGATCAGAAACATGATCTCTCTTCCTCCATTTTAGAACAGTTTTGAAATTTATTCCGAGCTCCTTTGCTAACTCATGGACGCCCTTTTGAGATTGTTGAATTTTTTTTCGAATGGCAATCGTAGTCGTGGCGCGTGCATGTAAAACTTGAACCATAAATCCTCTTTGTTGATGTAGCGATATTGGATTTTAAACTGAGAAAAATCTAACTTTTTGAAGTTGATTTTATTCAGATTGAAGTTTCCAGAATCAATTCCATTACTTAAGGGGACGATACACATAGTAGGTATCTAGACCAGCAAGACCGAGCATGTGATTTGGCTCAGAATTTCCAAATAAAAAATTATTATTTTGATCTCCGGATAAATCTCCTTGCAGACCACCAATACTTACTACCGGACTAAATTCAGGAAAAGCTGCAGCAAG
>CAMBXE010000046.1 GCA_945871805.1 Rhizobium sp. Q54
AACGAAAATCATCTTCGACAATCTCACGAACGGAAAATGGCGAAATCCAATTCCGAGGTTTGCAGGAAGTTTGGCTCAGATTAGCCAGATTTTTTGTGAAAGGTTTGAGGGGTGAGAAATGAGGGACACAAGATTTTGTTGAACAATCCTACGTTGTCACCCCCTACTTCACGTTGTCACTCGGTACTTCACGTTGTCACTCGGCATTCTACGTTGCTACTTGGTACTTCTACATTGTTACCCCGCACTCTACGTTGTCACCCCGCACTTGTTGCGGGGTCCATGGAGCTGCGGCTGAGGTGTTTAATTTAGAAAAATACTTGCGACGAAATGGACCCCGCAACAAGTGCGGGGTGACAACGTAGAGTAACGAGTGACACGCAAATTAAAGTACAGATTAACAAAGCTCTAAGTACAGGTTAACAAAGCTCTAAGTGCAGGATAAAAATTAGTTCTAAGTTTGTGGTAAAAGTGGGCAGGGTTCTCTACCTGCGACCGTGCTGCCTTCCAGCGGCGCGATCCTTAGCTTCAATCATGCTTACCCAAAAGCCTTTATTGCCACGCTTGTTAAGAGTTTGCGCCGATTGAATGAGGTAAGTTAATTTTTGGCCCAAAATCATTGAAGTCCAAAAGCCAATGGGCTTAACAAGGTCAACGATTTCGACCTGATTCATTTCTTGGCGACTCTCCTCCTGTTCTGCGGATGGAATAATTTCGTAATTATCTTGTGACTGATTTTTGCCCTCAGCTTTGACTGCAGAATGAGCCCGAGGAATTTTTTGGCTAATCTCGCGTTTTCTACTTAATTCATCTTCTTCTTTTACGTATTTTTTTTTCGATTTCAGTACTGCGGGAAGATTTTTTTTAAGTTTTTTGTAGTTTTTAGAGGCCTGATTCAAGGAGAAAGAAAAGGCCGCGCGCGTCAAAAGAATCAAACAAAAAATTACCAAAAAAACCACCGCGGAAATTAAGGTAATTTTCATTTACAGATTTTTTTTAACTGTTTGTAGCTTTGAGTAAAGCCAATGAGCGAGTAAGTGTCAGAAGCAATTTTACCGCTGGAAGAAACGCTAGTTACAACCATGTCGGCATTTTTTTGCATCTCTTTAATGATGTCGATGTCGGCGCTTTTTTCGTTAGCCCAGGCAAGAATTCTGTAAGGAAAAAGGTAGAATTTTTTTGAGCCGAAAGAGAGCTCGACGTCGGAATTATTTTTGTAAATGAAACCAGAGGCGACGGAAATTTCGTCGGCGTCATTCTTAATGTTCGTAACTAAAAAGAATGACTCACCGCGATTAAGAATGGAGCCGGTGGTTTTAATTGGAGTTGAGGCGAGGTAACAAACAATTTGGTCGCCGCGATTAGTTTTAAACAGGCTCCAATCCTGAAATTTTTCTTGCAAAGCGGCGCTCGACCCTTCCGCAAAAACGGGTGAGGCGAAGAAGAAAAAGAGTAGAAATTTATTAAGGAGTGATTTCAAAACTTGACTTTTGTTGCTTGAAAAATAGCTTGCCCGGCCCCTCACAAGGCTCAACGGGGCCTTCAGTAGAAGGGTTCGGCGCGTTTTCTAAATCTAACTTTACAAATGTCACACGAAAAAATTTCTGAAGAAATTTCTGCACTTGAAACTAAGGCAAAACAAGAAGAAGCGCAGTCGGCTCTCGAAGAAAATCATGGCGGAAAGCACAATCCATTAGCGCAATTTGAAGTTAAAAAAATCATCGATTTTAAAATTTCTGGCACCGACTTGGGCTTTACAAATTCTGCGCTCTACATGGTGGTTGCTACGTTTTTAATCATAACTTTCATGCTGGCGGCAACGCGCAAAAAACTGCTCATTCCTTCGCGTTTACAAGTTGTGGCTGAAGGAGTTTACAACTTTATCGATGACATGATTTTGAGTTCAATTGGTGAGGAGGGCAGAAAATTCTTCCCGTTAATTTTTAGTCTCTTCACCTTCATTTTGCTTTGTAATGTTCTCGGCATGACGCCATACAGCTTCACGCCTACAAGCCAAGTTGTGGTTACACTTTCTCTAGCATTGGTTTCTTTCGTAACGATTACAATTTTTGCAATTGTGCGTAACGGATTTTTTGGATTTCTACACATGTTTTTACCAAGCGGAGTACCGATGTGGATGGCTCCGATGATTTTTGCCATTGAGCTTTTTTCTTTCTTGATTCGCCCGGTTACTCTCTCGGTTCGTCTTTTTGCTAACCTAGTTGCGGGCCATGTTCTGCTTAAAGTTGTGGCAGGTTTCATCATTTCTCTCGGCGTGATTTTTGGTGCTTTGCCATTTTTATTCAGCGTCGTGATGATTGGCTTTGAGCTTTTCGTCGCCGTGCTTCAAGCCTACATCTTTTCGATCCTCGTTTGCGCTTACTTCAGCGAAACTGTTAGAGCTCACTAAGTTTTGACTCATGCCTGTCGGGTCAAAAAAATTCCCAACCAATGGGGTTTTAGACGGGTAATTTTAATTTTTAAAAATCATGGAAATGGTCTCTTTAAAATTCATCGGTGTTGGTCTTTGCTCAATTGGCATGGCTGGCGCAGCGATTGCAATTGGAAATATCTTCGGATCTTTCTTCAACAGTTTGGCGCGTAATCCGTCTGCTGCTCCGAAGATTGAAAAATACATCTACATCGCCGCAGGTCTTGCTGAAGCGATGGGTATTTTCGCAGTACTTTTAGCGTTCCTAATAATATTCGGTTCTTAAGAAAAAAATTAGCCGCCCTTAGCTTGTCGAAGGGGGGCTAATTTTAACTTTTTCATCATGCCTCAGTTCGATTTCTCTACTTACAATCCACAAATTTTCTGGTTTGTTCTCTGCTTCGCCTCGCTTTATTTGGCAGCGTCTTTCGTAATTCTACCGAGAATTCGCAACATCATTGCCGCTAGAAAAACTGTCGTCGATTCAGACAAGGCAAATTCTCGCAAGCTCGAAAAACAAATTTCTAATTTGCGACATGAGGCCGAAAGAGTGCGGCAAGAAGTAAGTGGAAATTACGAAGACAAGATGGACGAAATTTCGCGCCAAGCCGCCAAGGAAAGGGATCAGGCGTTAATTAATCTCAAGAGCGCTCTTGACGAAGCGGGAAAAAAATCACGCAGCGAACTTAAGTCGTTGCTAGAAAAATCAGAAGTTCAAGCCACTGCGGTAATCCAGGGTTTGGTACAAAATATTAAGACAAAAATTCTCAACTAACATGTTCCACTTCGACGAAAAATTTTGGTTGGCGATTGCCTTTTTTACTTTCGGCATTTTCGCCGCTAAATATCTCTGGCCTTTGCTGCGCAAGGGCTTGGACAATAGCTCGAAAAAAATCGCTGAAGAAATTCTTGCGGCAAAAGAGATGAAAAAAAATGCCGAAAAATTATTGGCGCAAGCTGAAAAGCTTTACCAAGAAGCAGCTCTTTTCGCGGCAAAATTAGTTAAAGAGACCGAAGATGAGGTGCGAAAATTAGCTGACGAATCACATCAGCTTCTTGCAGATGAAGTAAGTAAAAGAAAAGCTGCGGCGCTAGACAGAATAAAGGCTGAAGAAGAGTCGGCAATCCGCGAATTGAAAATAAAAATTGTTAATTCGGCGATTGGAAAATTGATGGCGGAATTAAATCTCAATCAAGAAGGTCACGAAAAATTGATCGAAAAAACGCTGAACAATCTCGGTAAAACTCTACATTAATGAAGCTGACACTTTCCGCGCTGAAGGAATATTTAATTACCAAGGCGTCACTTGCAGAAATCTGCGCAAAGCTCACCGCGATTGGCCTGGAAGTCGAATCAGTTGAAGATAAAGCAAAAATTCTCGCAGCATTTTCAGTAGCAAAAATTCTCGAAGCCAAGCCGCACGAAAATTCTACTAAGCTACAAATTTGTTTAGTTGAAACGGTGGATTCAGAGACTCCATTACAAATTATTTGTGGTGCGCCAAATGCTCGCGCTGGTTTAAAAGTTGCTTACGCACCGATTGGTTCTGTCATTCCAACCAATCAAATGGTGATCAAAAAAGCCAAGATTGCCGGAGTTGAAAGTAATGGAATGTTGTGTTCAGCGCGCGAATTGAACCTTGGCAATGAAGATTCTGGAATCATTGAAATAGACGAAAAATGGCCAGTTGGTACGAAAGTTACCGAAGTGTTTTCTTTGAACGACGCCTTGATTGAAATTAATGTTACGCCAAATCGCGGCGATTGTTTAGGGCTTTACGGAGTTGCGCGAGATCTAGCTGCAAGCGGCATCGGTGAATTAAAAAATCTAGAGATTAAAAAAATTTCTGGGCAATTTTCTTTTCCATTCGAAGTAAAAAATGAAACTCCTGAAGTCTGTAATTACGCTGTTTTTCGTCAGATTAAAAATGTCAAAAATTGTGAATCACCGCAGTGGTTAAAAGACAAATTACAGGCGCTTGGAATGAATCCGATTTCAGCGATTGTCGATGTAACAAATTACGCGATGCATGTTCTTAATCGTCCGATGCATGCTTACGACGCTAAGAAAATTAAGGCTCCGCTGGCAATTCGTTTTGCTAAAAAAGATGAAAAATTTACTTCGCTAAAAAAAGAAGAATTCATTCTCGATGAGAAAATTTTAGTAATTTCTGATTCTGAAAAGTTAGTTGGAGTAGCTGGCGTGATTGGTTCGGCGAGCTCAATTTCTGAATTGGAAACTACAGAAATTTTACTCGAATCAGCATTTTTTAATCCTTCAGCAATCGCCTACTCTGGACGCAAATTAAATATTCTTTCTGACGCCAGACATCGCTTTGAACGCGGTGTTGACGAGGCCTCCTGTGAGTTAGGAATTGATTTTGCGACAAAATTAATTCTCGAAATTTGCGGCGGCGAAGTAAGTGAAACAAAATTTGTTGGCACAAAATCTGCGACGAAAAAAATCAATTTTGATTTTACGAAAATTAAAAAATTAATTGGTCTCGAAGTTGCTGAGGATGAGGCTTTAAATATTCTTACAAAACTTGGATTTGCGAATGAGTCACGTCATGAAAATGAGGGAATAATTGTGGAAATTCCGTCACATCGTCATGACATTTTTTCTTCCGAAGACCTAGTCGAAGAAGTGGTAAGAATTCTTGGCTACGACCAAGTAAAATCTCAACCGCTCATCACTAACAGTTTACCACTTGCCGCGGATGGAGTCAGGTCAAATCTAGTTTCTCAAGGGTTAACTGAAATCATCACCTGGTCTTTCGTTGATGAAAATATTGTCCAAATTTTTGGCGAAAAGAATGAAAAATTAATTTTGGCAAATCCGATTTCTGCCGAGATGAATCACATGCGACCTACACTGGCAATTGGCCTCATCGCGACTTACCAAAAAAATTCTGCACGAAATTTTTCTGATTTAGCTTTGTTTGAAGTAGGAAATGTTTTTGTCGGAGATGCGCAAAAGCCAATGATTTCAGGTCTTCGCGCCGGTAAGAACAAAGAACAAAATCATTACCACGATGAAAGAGACTTCGATATTTTTGACGTCAAAAAAGATTTTTTTTCAACTGTAGAAATTTTTGGGCTACGTGCAGAGAGCTTGCAAATCAACGCTTTCGAGGCTCCTAAATATTACCACCCGCATCGAAGCGCAGCGCTAAAATTAGGAAAAAATTTAGTCGGATTTTTCGGTGAATTACATCCTGCCGTTGCTAAAAAATTCGACATCAAAACGCGGGTTAATCTTTTTGAAATTTTTACCGACAGTCTGCCGGCCCAACAAAAAAGCGCGCGTAAGGCATTTGCCGCGAATGATTTTCCTGTCGTTGAACGTGATTTTGCTTTTCTTGCTGACAAAAATTTAGCTGTCGGAGATTTGATCAAAACAATTAATGGCGTCGACAAACAGCTAATCAAAGAAGTGAGTATTTTTGATATTTTTAGCGGGAATAATATTTCGCAGGACAAGAAATCCGTGGCTTTACGCGTTAAAATTCAATCGCAGGAAAAAACTTTGACCTCGGAAGAAATTGAGGTGATTAGCAAAAAAATCATTGATGTCGTCGTTAAAATGGGCGCATCTTTACGTGCTTAAATACTTCCTGAATCCTTGCCTGCGCGGGGATTACCGGATGAGTAATGGTGCAAGGTCATCCCCGCGCAGGCGGAGATCCAGAAAAAGTCCAACATCTTAAAATCTCTTAAAATGAATCTCGAATCGAACAAAGTAGCCTTGCTCCAGCTTCCAAAGCCCAAAGCAGTGATTTTCGATTGGGACAATACCTTGGTTGACACTTGGCCATTAATTCATGTTGCAATCGACACGACAATGGAAGCGATGGGGCGCGAGAAGTGGGGCTTGGAAAAGGTGCGCAACAATGTTCACAAATCCATGCGAGAATCTTTTCCGGAAATTTTTGGTACCGATTGGGAGAGGGCTGGCGAAATTTACAAAACTACTTACCGCTCAGTTCATCTCGACAAATTACGGCTTTTGCCAAATGCCGTTGAGCTAGTAAGTAAGCTGGAAGAGAAGGGGGTGATGCAATTTATTATTAGCAATAAAATTGGCGTAACTCTGCGTAAAGAAGTAGCAAAAATAGGCTTCGAGAAAAAGTTTTTTGCCATTGTTGGATCGCTTGATTCTTCTTGCGACAAACCAAGTAAGGAGCCAGTTGAACTTGCTTTGCTTGGTTCAGATTTGGATCCAAAAAAAGATGAAATTTGGTTCATTGGTGACACGATTGCTGACATTGAATGCGCTTGGAATTCGGGATGTCGTCCGATTCTTTACTCTCATCCGGACAATAAAGTTTCTTCAACGGTGTCAGAAAAAATTCTGCGCGAGGGCAGGGGTGGAGAAGGCTCTCTTCCTGCTTACTCTAATCATCAAGAGCTTGTTGAATTACTTGCCAAATTTAAATAGCCCCATATTTTCCGCCGCCTCTTCCCACTTTTTCAAAAATTAAAATCATAAAAATGGCTAATACCAAATCAGCGCAGAAAGCGCTCCGCTCTAGTGAAGCAAAGAATGTAGTTAACTCTGCAAGAAGAAGCAGAATCAGAAGTTTTATTCGTAAAGTTGACGATGCGATCAAAGCTAGTGATGAATTAAAAGCTCGCGAAGCCTTTAAAGCTCTTGAGCCAGAACTTATGCGTGGCGTGACTAAAGAAGTTTTTAAGCTTAATACTGCAGCAAGAAAATTGAGCAGACTTTCTGCTTCGATCAAAAAAATAGTTAAGAAATAACAAAGTCTGTCATCCCAAGAGAAGTGAGGGATCTCGTAAATAAAGCTCCTGAGATCACTCACTTCGTTTGGGACGGCAATTTTAGCAAATGAAGATCCTCTCCAAATTCCGTTCCGGACTCAGCAACACAAAAATTGACTTCATGAAGCCGCACAAGTTTGCGCTTGCTGCTTCGGTTGTTGCCATTGTCGCTTCACTGATTTTAGTTGGAGTTAATGGCTTGAATTTCGGAATTGATTTTGCTGGCGGGATTTTAATCGAAGCAAAAATTGAAGGTAATGCTGATGTGACAAAGGTTCGCGATCTTCTCGCAGAACAGGTTAAAGATGTGCAAATTCAAAATGTTGACGGGCAAGATTTATTAATTCGTGTTGCCAAAACTGATGAAGAGCAGTCGGTTGTGGTGAAAAAAATTCAAGAAATTCTCGGTAAAAATTTTAGTAAAATTGAGTATCGCAAAGTCGATTACGTTGGTCCACAAGTTGGTTCAGAGCTTATTTTGAAAGGCTTCATGGCTCTGTTGATGTCTTTCATTTTTATCATGATTTACATTTGGATTCGTTTTGATTGGCAATTCGGAGTCGGCGGAATTTTCGCGCTCATTCATGACGCAATACTGACTCTTGGTTTTTATTCAATTACCGGTCTCGAATTTAATCTCACTTCAATCGCCGCGATTCTTACCATCATTGGTTATTCGATTAATGACTCGGTGGTGATTTATGACCGCATTCGGGAAAATTTACGTCGTTACAAAAAAATGAATCTCTCCGATCTCATTAATTCCAGCGCGAACTCAACTTTAAGCAGAACAATTCTAACTTCGGGAATTACGCTAATTTCAATTTTGGCTTTGATTTTATTCGGCGGAAAAGTGCTCTACAGCTTTAGCGTTGCTGCATTCTTTGGCATCGTGGTTGGAACTTATTCTTCGATTTACATCTCTGCGCCAATTCTGATTTATTTGAATCTGCGCAGACAAGAGAAGGATTAGGGGCCTCATCTTTCCGCGCCGCCGCCCAACTTTCCTCCTGGCGCATTTGGAGGATCTATGTTGCCGCCGGCTACATTTTCTGAAGAACCCAAAGATGATGAAAGACTTTTAACCAGATCATTTGGAACAATTCCCGCGGAAGTTACGACGTTTCCACTCACTGAACCTAAAGAAGATTTGACTTGTTTTAGCGTTTTCCCATCCTCGTCTAAACCACCTTTAGCCGTTTCAACCAATACAGACGCAGCCTTGCCGGTATTAGTTATATCTCCTTTTTTTATTGCTTGCTGCAGCTCCGGCTTCACAAATTCTTTCCAAGCATCGGCGTAAGATTGCACTTCGGGATCGTTATAAATATCTGGCTTCTTTTCCCCAGGTTCGTGCCCCATATTCCAAGTGTAAGCAAGAAACCCAAGCGCAAGAATTAT
>CAMBXE010000047.1 GCA_945871805.1 Rhizobium sp. Q54
AATGCAATTTCCAAAGCTCTTCCCGATCGGTTAGAGTTAATCGCGTTCTTTTGTGAATTTTCATGAAGGAAATAGTTTACATGGTTGATTAAAGTTTTGGGTAAAACTGAGTTAATCATGTAAACAACGCGGTCAAATCCTACAGATTAGTTGGTTGCTGTAAAGACCTAAATATGTCAAAGCAGTAAGATTCCCAATCTGCTCAGGAAGTGTGGTTAGCTGGTTGTCGCCAAGATTTAAACTTGTCAAAGCAGTAAGATTCCCAATCTGCTCAGGAAGTGTGATTAGTTGGTTGCTGTAAAGATCTAAACTTCTCAAAGCAGTAAGATTCCCAATCTGCTCAGGAATGGATGACAATCCAAGTCCGCCTAATAAAAGGTTGGCACTGCTATTAAGCCTAGCATCACTCATTCTTCGCATCGCCTCAACTCTCGATCCCCTTTCTTCAGGGGTTGCTAAATCAACCCAAGCCTGAAGGCCTGTTAAAAAATCATCTTGAACTCTAGCTCGTTGGCTAGGTTGGCCAAATAGTAGACGACCTATAAAATCTCTTGCTGCTCTCATAATTTTTTAATTATTTTTTGTAACGGGTTGGTTCTGGCCTAACAAACACTGGTCGCACAGAACCTGTTTAGATGAATCTGATAGTCAATAAATTGCGCGGAGTTGAGGCATTTCAAGACCCCAACTGTTTTTGCGTCAGGAATTTTATCCGCAAAACTAAGATCTAGAAAGCGCACGGAAGAATCGTGATAGGTTTGTTGAGTGAAGAGTTTTGGATTTAGAATGGGATTGGGGGTGGATTTTTAGAAATCCCTTATTTTTTGAATGAGGTCTTAAGCCTTGATTTAGCTGGTTAGAATAGGCTTTGCTAAAGATTGTCGACTTAAGTCGACAATTCAGTTTTTGCTACGCAATTTTTTTACTACTTGCTCACAAATTGCTTCAGCGGTGATCCCAAAATGTTTGTACAAATCTTCTGCTTTTGCCGAGGCGCCGAAAGATTTCATTCCGACGAAAATTCCGTCGAGGCCGAGATATTTTTCCCAGCCTTGAGAAATCGCAGCTTCAACTCCGACGCGTAAAATATTTTTCGCGCCCAAAACTTGATTTTTGTAAGCCTCGTTTTGCTCCTCGAAAATTTCAAAACAAGGCATTGAAACCACGCGGGCATTGATTCCCTCCGCTTGCAATTTTTCTTTTGCCTCAACCGCAATCGAAACTTCTGAACCAGTGGCAATGATTACAACGTCGGGATTTACAACATCTGCGAGTACGTATCCACCGCGGTTAGCCAGAATTTCTCCCTCGTGACTTTTTTCTTTCGCTAAAAACGGCAAATCTTGTCTGGTTAAAACCATTGCTGACGGAGTTTTTTTCGCCGCGAGAGCCATTTCAAAACATTGCCAAGTTTCTTCAGAATCTGCCGGACGCAAAACATTAAGATTCGGAATTCCGCGCAACATTGCTAAATGTTCGATTGCTTGGTGCGTTGGGCCGTCTTCGCCGAGGCCGATTGAATCGTGGGTAAAAATGTAAATCACTTGCTGTTGCATTAGAGCGGCGAGGCGAATTGCGGGTTTCATGTAGTCAGCAAAAACTAAAAATGTTCCGCCGTAAGGAATGAAATTGCTGTGAAGCGCAATGCCGTTCATTACTGCGCCCATTACGTGTTCGCGCACGCCGTAGTGAATGTAGCGGCCCGAGAAATCGTCTTTGGAAATTGGTTTTGTGTGTGAGGTTTTGGTGAGGACAGAGCCGGTTAAATCTGCGGATCCGCCGACTAGGTTTGGTAGGTTTCCAGTTAGGAATTCCAACACTTGTTGGGAGGATTTTCGGGTGGCTTGTTTTGATTTTGGGAAGTCGAAGGTTCCTTGGTTTCGACTGCGCTCAACCGGCGGAATTGAGTTGGAGGATTTGGAGCGGGTGCCGGCTTTTAGCCATTCGTTGCGTAAATTTTCTGGAATGAAAAACGGTTCGTAATTCCAACCAAGGGCTTCTCTCGTCTTCTTAACTTCTTCGGCACCAAGCGGTGAGCCGTGACATTTTTCTGTGCCAGCTTTTGTGGGCGAACCAAAACCAATCGTAGTTTTGCAATCGATTAGAGTGGGGCGCGTGGCGGTTTGAGCTTTTTGCAAAGCAGCTCTGATTTCGTCGAAATTGTGGCCGTCAATTTGGATTACGTCGAAGCCGCAAGCCTCAAAACGTAGGCGCATATTTTCAGAAGTTGTGAGCGAAGTTTCGCCGTCGATTGAAATTGAATTATTGTCCCAAAGCACGACCAGCTTGTTCAAATTCAAATGCCCAGCGAGAGAAATCGCTTCTTGCGAAATGCCTTCCATTAAACAGCCGTCGCCGACGAGCGTGTAAGTTTTGTGGTCTGCCTCAGCCATTCTTTCGGCGATTGCGAAGCCAACGGCAGTGGCAATTCCTTGTCCGAGTGGGCCAGTTGTTGTTTCAACTCCGGCGAGATGTCCGTGCTCTGGATGGCCTGCGCATTTAGCGCCAAGTTGGCGAAAGCTCTTCAAATCTTCGAGAGAAACGTCTTCGTAGCCAGTTAAATGAAGCAAAGAATAAAGCAGCATTGAACCGTGCCCAGCAGACAAAACAAAGCGATCGCGATTCAACCATTTTGGATTTTTTGCGTCGAATTTAAGAAACTCGGTGAAGAGAATTGTAGCGACGTCAGCCATTCCCATTGGCATTCCGGGATGCCCAGAATTAGCGCGTTCGACAGCATCAATTGACAAAAAGCGAAGGCAATTCGCGAGGTCTCGTTTCGACATTATTTTTGATTTTTGATTTGAGATTTGAGATTTAGGCTCGTGAATAGTCTGTATTGCCAAATCAAAATGTCACCCAGTCGAATGACGGGGCTAAAATTCAAAAATCAAAAATGCCTAAAATTATTCAGCGCATCCGCCACGACGAAGACGGATGTTTCCCGTTATTTCGTTTACTTCCAAATCTAGTGACTCTTGCCAGTCTCTGTATTGCCTTGACCGCGATTCTTTTTTCAATGCGCGGCGATTTCGTTCACGCTTCAGTTTTTCTGCTTCTCGCTGGTTTTATGGATGGCGTTGACGGCCGGATGGCTCGGTTTCTAAATTCTTCCTCAGATTTCGGTGCGCAGTTAGATTCGCTTGTTGATTTCGTAAATTTCGGCGTTGCTCCCGGTTTTGTGATTTACGCCTGGGTTAATTCTTACGATAATTTTCACGGCTTGAGCTGGGCTTTAGTTTTGTTTTTCGCGGTTTGCGGCGCGATTCGTTTAGCGCGTTTTAATGTCGATCTTTCGCGCGAAGCACCAAATCCAATTTTAGAAAAATATTTCTTCAAAGGCATTCCAGCCCCAGTTGGTGCAGCAATGGCAATGTTGCCAATGGTTTTATTTTACGAATTTGGCGACGGGTTTTATTCGAACCCTATTTTGGTAATTAATTATGTCGGATCCCTAGCGGTCTTGATGGCAAGTCGCATCCCAACAATTTCAATCAAAAAAATTCCGATTAAAAATGACGCTGCTTATTTAACTTTGCTCATCCTTGGATCTTTTATTATTGGCTTAATCATCAAGCCGTGGATCGCTCTTGCGGCGCTTGGAATTGTCTACGGACTCTCCATTCCGGTCACGATTTTTTTCTACGTCAAAATCGAACTTGAATCAAGAAAATGAAAAAAATTCTAATTCTAAATGGTCCGAATCTTAACCTGTTGCACAGGCGCGATCACGCTATTTATGGCGATCAATCGCTCGATAAAATTTCTGCTGATTGCAAAAAATTAGCAAAAGAGCTCGGCGTTAAAATTGATTTTCGGCAGTCAAATAGCGAAGGCGAATTGGTTGATGTAATTCAACATGCGCTCGACACTTGCGACGGAATAATCATCAACGCCGCCGCTTACACACACACTTCAGTGGCAATTCGTGACGCTTTAGAAATGTTCGCTAAGCCAAAAATCGAGCTGCACATTTCTAATATTTTTAAGCGCGAAGAATTCCGTCAGCATTCTTACTTGAGTGAAGTGGTTGATGCAGTGATCTCGGGCCTTGGCGTACAAGGCTACTCGATTGCTCTGCTGGCGATTAATAACATGATTTAACTTGTAATGGACCCCGCAACAAGTGCGGGGTGACAATCTTAGAGTATTTACTAGTAGTCTGTCATCCTACAGCGAGTGCAGGGTGACAATCTTAGAGTATTTACTAGCGGCCTGTCATCCTACAGCGAGTGCGGGGTAACAATCTTGGAGTATTTACTAGTAGCCTGTCACCCTACAGCGAGTGCAGGGTGATAATCTTAGAGTATTTACTCTCGGTCTGTCATCCTACAGCAAGTGCGGGGTAACAATCTTGGAGTATTTACTAGCAGCCTGTCACCTTACAGCAAGTGCAGGGTGATAATCTTAGAGTATTTACTAGTGGCCTGTCACCCCGTACTTGTTGCGGGGTCCATAAAATTTTTCCTAAAAAATATGTTCCCCCTAAAAATTTCCGAAATCTCCAAAACCTTTGCGCAGCCTGTGCTAGAAAAGGTTAGCTTCGACGTAAAACCAAACGAAATTTTCGGCTTCATCGGCTTAAACGGGCAGGGCAAAACTACCCTGATTAAAATTATTTTAGATTTGCTCGACCAAGATCACGGTGAGGTCGAGATCTTCGGCGTGTCGCGCATCCTGCCAGAAGCGCGTAAGCGTGTTTGCTATTTGCCAGAAAAATTTCATCCGTCAATTCATCAAAAAGGTGAAGAATTTTTGCAGTTCGTTTTAGATTTTTACGGCAAAAAATATGATGCAGCGAAGGCACGAGAACTCTGCGAAAATCTCGATTTAAAGTTTGAAATGCTGAAGCAAAAAGTGAGCAAATATTCAAAAGGAATGACCCAAAAACTTGGGCTTCTCGCGGTATTTTTGTCGGAAGCAGATTTAGTAATTTTGGACGAACCCATGTCTGGCCTAGATCCAAAGGCTCGCATCGCCTTGAAGCGCGAACTAATCGCCTACAAAAATTCCGGCAAAACTGTTTTTTTCAGCTCACATATTTTGTCCGACATGGACGAGATTTGTGACTCAATCGCGATTTTAAACAACGCTCAAATCGCCTACTGCGGCAGCCCGCAAGGCTTCAAAAATAAGCACGAAGAGGATAGCTTAGACAAGGCGTTCTTGCGAGAAATCGGAGTCAGCTAAATGAAATATGTAATCATCCAAGCCGGTGGTAGAGGTTCTAGGCTTGAAACGCTGACCATCAATAAGCCAAAATGCTTGGTGCCGATAGAAAATAAGCCATTAATTTTTCATCTCTTTGAAAAATTTCAGGATAAAAAATTTATCATTATTTGTGATTACAAAGCGGATGTTTTGGATAAATATCTTAAAACTTTTGCCGACTCTGTTGATTACGAATTGGTTCGTGCAAGCAAGAAGGGAACTTGTTCGGGAATCCAAGATGCGTTGAAACTAATTCCGCAAGATGAGCCATTCGCATTGGTTTGGTGCGATTTATTATTCGCAGAAAATACCCAAATTCCTGAGAAGATTGATCAAAATTTAGTTGCTCTATCCAAAAGTTTCGAATGCCGCTGGTCTTTTGCTGACGGCAAATTTGTTAAAGTTCCGTCAAAAGAAAATGGCGTGGCGGGATTATTTTTAATTAAGAGTTCGAAAGAAATCGCCGCAGTTTCAGAAGAAGGAGAATTCGTTTTGTGGTTACAAAATAACGAAATTCCTTTCGGTTCTTTTGGCCTTTCGCACACGCGAGAAATCGGCACGATGCTTTCTTACAACGACAATGATTCGAAAGAGGCGAAGTGTCGTCCGTTCAATAAGATGGGCTTTGAGCAAGACCGCGTAACCAAAATACCAGTTAATGATTACGGTAAGTCAAACATGGTTGATGAGTTGAATTGGTACAAAAAAATAACTGATTTGGGTTTTACGGATGTGCCAAAAATCTTTAGTTTTGAGCCGTTCACGATGGAAAAAATCGACGGCAAAAATGTTTTTGAATATAAAAATTTCACCCTCTCGCAGAAGAAAGAAATCTTACGTAAAATAGTTTCCAAGATTAACCGCCTACATCATTTAGCGCCAAAGATCGAGGCCAATTACCAAGATTGTTTAGATAATTATGTCAGCAAAACTTTTGCTCGAATTGCCAAAATTAAAAATCTTGTGCCTTTTGCCGATCAAAAATTTGTGACGATTAATGGTAAAAAATGTAAAAATATTTTTTACCTCGAGGAAAAATTTTCTGATTTGGTGAAGAAGTATTTTCCGACTGAATTTTATCTTATTCACGGCGATCCGACTTTTTCTAATATAATGATTAGAAATGAGGAAGTTGACCCCGTCCTGATTGATCCGCGTGGCTATTTTGGCAATTCAAAATTCTACGGCGATCAGGATTACGATTGGGCTAAACTTTACTACTCAATTGTCGGTAATTACGACCAATTTAATCGCAAAAATTTTACGCTCGAAATAACCGAAAGCGAAGTTTTGCTACGTGTAGATTCTAATGATTGGGAGGGCGTGGAGGAAGAATTTTTCAACGCGACTAAAGCCGATAAACTCAAAATTAAAATTCTCCACTCACTGATCTGGCTCTCTCTTACCACTTATGCTTGGGAAGATTACGACTCGGTCTGCGCCTCTTTTTACAACGGCCTGCTTTATCTCAACGAACTCGATTTGTAATGCTCACACTATCCCCACTTCCAAAAACATGGCTGTTTGATGTTGATGGCACAATCGTTAAACATAATGGTCACCTGCATGGAGGCGATGAGTTGCTTGAAGGAGTTAAGGATTTTTTCACAAAAATTCCCGCTGAAGATAAAGTGATTCTGATGACTGCGAGAAAAAAAATTTACGAGAAGCAATTGTCCTCCTTCCTTGAAAAAAGTGGCCTCAAATATGACCAAATAATTTTCGATTTACCTCAGGGCGAAAGAATTTTGGTGAATGATAAAAAGAACTCCGGCCTCAAAACAGCTCACGCGATCAATAAAGACAGGGATGCTAAGTTAGAGATAAATTTTGTGATTGATAAAAATTTATGATAAAAAACTTTTACAAGGTGGAAAATCTAATAAAACGAATTCTGGTAAAAGCCCTCTCCAGAAGAGCATATACAAAATATCTGAAGCGCCAAATTAAGCTGCAAGAGGACGAAGTGGCTATATTATGTCCTCACAATAGTGGAGAGACGTATCTGATATGCTCAGCGATCGACTCTTTTAAGAAAAAGCATGGTGTCGACAAAGTTATATTGATTGGCGGCAAAAAGTATCATCAGCAAATTTTTGAAATGTTTACTCACCAGATCGATCGGTATTTCTTCCTAGAAGAAAAATACCTCTATCGCCCCAAATACTATTTAGATGTAAAAAAGGGCACTTTTTTCCTTTCTACAAATAGCTTATGGCACACCCTTATAAATCATGGTATAGCGCATTTTGATGTTTTGAAAATCTGTGCTCACCTAGGAAAAGATGTAGAATTATCTCCTCCTCTAATTCAGGAAAAATATCAGATTAGCGCTCAAGATAAATTCGACAGACTATTCCTAACTAAGGGCGAAACAGTATTGATCTCACCAGAAGCAATCTCTGCAAAATCACTACCAATATCATTTTGGCAGAAAATTTGTGAAAAATTGCGGATAAAAGGTTACGATGTTTTCCTGAATATTATGGATAAGAAAAATGAGATAGAGGGTGTTAAAACTGATTATCTTAATTTTTCAGAAGCATTTCTTTTTGCCCAGATGTGTGGCCATGTAATAGCCTTAAGAAGTGGTTTTTGTGAGGTGATAAGCGGTGCCAATGTCAATTTTCAAATCATCTACAACGATTTGAGCCATAGCACTTATAGCATGAAGCCGATCATAAAAAAGAATTTAACCGAATATGTTTTTAATGAGCATTCTTCGGATGATTTGATTAATGATATTCTAAAATCTTTTTAGAAGTATGGCCTTCATTCTAAGGCGCCAAAAAAGTTATTCTCGTATTTAGGACAGTTATTTAAGAAAAGTTTTTAAATGAAAAATTTCTACTCAGGAAAAAAAATCTTTCTCACCGGGCACACTGGCTTCAAGGGTTCGTGGCTTGCGCTGTGGCTTACAATGTTGGGTGCGAAGGTGGTGGGGTTTTCGCTGAAAGCTGACAAAGAAAGTTTGTTTAATTCAGCGGAAGTTGCGACGGGGCTAGAAGAATCAATAATCGGTGACATTAGAAATTTTGACGAAATCGCGGCGGCGGTAAAAAATTTTCAGCCGGAAAT
>CAMBXE010000048.1 GCA_945871805.1 Rhizobium sp. Q54
CATCAAAGCCATCATCGCCCCAGGTGGATCAATGCGCGACGAAGAAGTAATTGCCAAAGCTGACGAAAAAGGAATCGCCCTTTATTTCATCGAAACGCGTCACTTCAAACATTAAGATTTCAACAAATCTGGACGAATTTTTTTAGTCAGCGCAATCGCCTGCTCTTTGCGCCACTGGTTAATTTTTGCGTGATGCCCCTGCGTCAAAATTTCTGGAACCTTGCGAGTTCGCCATTCTGCTGGCTTGGTGTAATGTGGATATTCCAAAAGATTTTCGAATTCGCCGCTGAAAGATTCTTCGGATAAAGATTCATTTGCTCCGAGCACCCCAGAAACATTGCGCAAAATCGCGTCGATAAAAACGTAAGCGGCAATTTCTCCGCCCGATAAAACGTAATCACCGATGGAAATTTCTTCGATTTCAAATTCATCTAGCACGCGCTGATCCACTCCTTCGTAGCGTCCGCAAAGAATAATGATTTCTTCTTCTTTAGCTAATTCCTGTGCAATTTTTTGATTAAAAACTTTTCCGCGCGGCGACAAATAAATTATTTTTTTACTAACAACTTCCCCTTGGGTTTTCTCAATCGCCTCCGCAATAACATCTGCTTTCAATACCATCCCAGCCCCGCCACCGTAAGGCGTATCATCCACAGTTCCTCGCTCATCAAACGCAAAATCACGAATATTAATCGCCTCAATCGCCCACAATCTTTTTGCCAAAGCCGAACCTGTAATTGATGCAGCAAGCGGCCCCGGGAAAAGCTCAGGAAAGAGAGTAAGAATTTTGAAGTTGATCATTTTATTAATTCTAATTTTCGTCATTGCGAGCACGGCGTGAAATCAATTTTGTAATTTACATTCTTGATTAAAGCCTGAGTTAATTATTCCTAGTTAATCAATTACGTTAACCGCTGGTTGAATAATTACCTCATCCGCTGGTTGAGCGAAGTCGAAACCAAGGATTGCTCCTGCCGTACAAATTTAAACAACTGCAGCAAGAATCTTCCTTGGTTTCGACTTCGCTCAACCAGCGGCTGCGGTAATTGCTTAACCGGCGGTTAGGATTTCGCATTTTATTCCAAAACCAGATCCAAACAATTTCAAATTGTCGGCGCGATGAAATAAAGGTGCTGCTTGAATCCTTGGTTGATGAGGTTTTTCGGCATTTGGGCCTCGTTGGATTTTTGGATTAGTTTGGCGTGATGAATTTAACTTTAATGGCGATTTTATTTTGTTGATTTTGGCTCTGAAGGTAAGGAAGGGTTTGCAAACCCCGTCCTGCGCAGGGTCGAATTTTCTTACTCAAAAATCTTAAGATATGGAGAAAAAACCTTCTCGATTTCGTCTAGTTTTTTTTTAAAAGATTCATCTAGCTCAAACGATTCTTTACGTCTCTCCTCCTCTGATAAAATTGTCGTATTTTTCGTATAACCAGGACGATCTCTTCTAAAAATCATTCTACTGTTTTGGACGATCTGATTAAGATCTTTTACCCAATTATGAACCTCATCTCCAAACAAAAATTTACTACGAGATAAAATTATTCCAAGGGGACTCCAAATATTATCCCCCCACTCTAATTCTGTCTGTTCCTGAGTACGCGCCGTAATCAAAATTTTTTTAAGAGATGAATAGTCCTCAAAACGCTTTTCAAAAAGCAGTGTCTTATTCGAAGACTCAGCAATTTCTTTCATTTTTTCACACTGCAAGAATGCAGCCAAAGCAGCCATCGCGGTAAAAAATGCAGACGCTGCTGCAGCGATAAATGCAGGCTCCGCAGTAAAAAATACATTCAAAGATTCTAATCCCATATTTATCTAGTTTTTTAATTTTACCTTCATCCTTACTAGTCAACGACCCAAAGCTTGAATCGCTTTGTAACCCAGTCCACACGTTCATTTTTTATCTTAGGTTTTACGTAAACACAGAGAAAGAAGTTGCAAATCCGATCATGCCGGTGGCAGTAGTTTTTTCCGCCGGTTGAGCGAAGTCGAAACCAAGGAAAATCCTAATGCAGTTGTTTAAATCTGCACGGCAGGAGCGTCCTTGGTTTCGACTTCGCTCAACCAGCGGTTGGGGTAATTGCTTAACTAAAGGTTGGGATTTTGTATTTTATTACAAAACCAGATCAAAGAGCCAAAATGATGGCGCGAAGCTTTACTGGAATTGCAAATCCACTCTCGCAGACGCTAGCAAATTTCCGTCGGTTGAGCGAAGTCGAAACCAAGGAAAATTCGTTCTGACTTTCCTTGGTTTCGACTCCGCTCAACCGACGGAGAGACTTACTTTATTTTTTGCTTTTCGCTTTTACTCGCGCACCAATTCTCAAGCGAAGTGCGTTCAATTTAATGAAGCCGGCCGCGTCTTTTTGGTCGTAGACTGAATCTTCTTCGAAGGTTACGTGGGCTTCGGAGTAGAGGCTTTTTATTGATTTGCGGGAGACTACGGTAGCAGATCCTTTGTAGAGTTTTAGCGTCACACTTCCTTCAACATTTTCTTGAGATTTGTCGATTAAGGCTTGGAGCATTTCGCGTTCTGGTGAGAACCAAAAACCGTTGTAAATCAGGCTGGCATATTTCGGCATTAGTTCGTCTTTCAAGTGAGCAGCTTCGCGGTCTAGAGTGATTGATTCGATCGCACGATGCGCAACTAACAAAATGGTTCCGCCTGGGGTTTCGTAGACGCCGCGAGACTTCATGCCGACGAATCTATTCTCAACTAAATCCAATCTGCCGATTCCGTTTTTGCCGCCGAGTTCGTTTAATTTTGTGAGGATTTCAGCAGGGGACATTTTTTTGCCGTTGATTCCAACCGCGTCACCTTTTTTGAATTCGATGTCGATCAAAGTTGCTTTATCCGGAGCTTTTTCTGGGCTGACCGTTCTTTGGTAAACATATTCTGGAGCCGGTTGTGACGGGTCTTCGAGAACTTTTCCTTCAGATGAAGTGTGAAGTAAATTCGCATCAACTGAGTAAGGAGATTCGCCGCGTTTATCTTTCGCAACAGGGATTCCGTGCTTGTCGGCGTAGGCGATTAACTTGGTGCGCGAGTTTAAATCCCACTCTCTCCAAGGTGCGATAATTTTGATGTCGGGCTTGTTGGCGTAGTAAGCGAGCTCAAAACGAACTTGGTCATTTCCCTTACCAGTAGCGCCGTGACAGACCGCATCAGCACCTAATTTTTTAGCGATTTCGATTTGTTTTTTTGCAATCAGTGGTCGCGCAATTGATGTGCCAAGCAAGTAAACGCCTTCGTACAAAGTATTGGCTCGAAACATTGGAAAAACGTAATCACGCACAAATTCTTCGCGCAGATCTTCGATAAAGATTTGCTTCACGCCCATTTTTTGAGCCTTTAGGCGCGCTGGTTCGAGCTCTTCGCCCTGTCCTAAATCAGCGGTGAAAGTAATCACTTCGCAGCCGTAATTTTCTTGTAACCATTTCAAAATTACTGAGGTGTCAAGTCCGCCAGAATAAGCGAGTACAACTTTTTTGATTTTAGGTTTCGTCATTTTTATTGATTATTTTTGTAATTAAACTTTGCCTTCAGAACCACGCTTCGACAAGCTCAGCATGACAAAAAAAATCTCCGCAAATCCCAACAAAATGCAAATAAAAGAAATTCAAACTCGTGAAGAAATTGCTGAGACTTATTTAGTTCTTCGACAAATTTATGAGAATTTGAACCAAGAAACTTACGTCGAAGACGTGCTAAATCAGATGCAACGCGGCTATAAAATGGCCGCTGTGTTTGAAGATTCCGGCCACCCTTGCATCGGCATCATCGGCATTCGCATCATTCGTAAATTGCAGCACGGCAAAGTAATCGAAGTTGAAGATTTTATGATCGATCGCGCCAAGCGTGGCCTCGGTGTTGGTAAAATGTTGATTCGCTGGATTGAGTGGCAGGCCACAACTTTCGGCTGCAAAAATATCATCGGTAGCCTCGAAACCAAAAGACAAGAATCGCAAAAAATTTTCTCCCGCGAAAAGTTTTTGCTAGACGGATTATTCTTTAAAAAACCCTGCGAATAAAATGCACCAAACATTTCCCCAGCGCCGCTCACGATTTAATTATTTTTACCACAAATATCTCCTCCTTCCCGCGCAAATTATTCGCATCGCGGTGATTGATACTATTCGTCACGATGGCATTGAGCACGCAGGTTATCTGGCCTTCCTCAGCATACTTTCACTTTTTCCTTCGCTGATTTTTTTAATCGCGATCGTCGGATTTTTCGGCGCTTCCGAAGCCGGCACTCAAATCATCAATGTCATAATTTCTTCGACGCCAAAAGAAATCGGCGAAGCTTTAGCTCCGCGCATAAATGAAATCACTTCTGGCCCTGAACAAAGTTTTCTAACCATCGCAATTATTGGCGTAATTTGGACAGCATCATCTTCGGTCGAGGGCTGCCGAACAATTTTAAATCGCGCTTACCGCGTTGCCTTCCCGCCTACTTACATCTTTCGTCGTCTCATTAGCATTCTCGAATTTTTTGTGATTATTTTTACTATTGTTAGCGGAATTATTATTTTCGTCGTCGTCCCAACTTTCTTGAAAAAATTTAATCTTGGAGTTCATGCCGCTGATTTTGATATTTTTTATTTACGCCAAATCGCGATTTTTTCTCTGCTCGCCTGCGCGACTTCTTTGCTTTATTATGCCTTGCCAAACGCCAAACAAAAAATTACCCAAACCGTTCCTGGATCAATATTCGCAGTGTTTCTTTGGATCTTACTTGGAAAGTTATTCGAAATTTATTTGGAAGATTTTCATCAAGTGAATTTTGTTTACGGCTCACTCGCCGGCATTATCGCCTCACTGATGTTTTTTTATTTGATCAGCCTCATCTTCATTTTTGGCGCGGAATTTAATTACCATTTCCATCGCGTCTACCAGGTGTTCTTGAAAAGGCGCTAGAGCATGTGTGGCTCTTTCGATTTAAAGAAGTTTTTACGCGAAAGATTTAAGATGAATTTCATGCTCACCAAAATCATCAGACAGCCGATAATTTTATTAATAGTTAATAGCTCTCCGGCGAAAATTGTGCCAATCAATGTGCCAAAAACTGGAATCAACAACACCACACTAACCACGGTGCGCGGGCTTTCTTCGGCAGCTAGTTTAAAATAAAAGATGTAAGCAATTCCGGTACAGAAGAAACCGAGAGCAAATAAAGACATGCCGACGCGTTCATCAATCACTGAGAAATCAACGAAGAAAATTGAAGGCAAAAGAAGTAGTGCTGCGCAAGTAACGCTGCCGCAAGCAAGGGTCATTGATTCAATATTTTTACAGTGCGAATTGATGTAGAGCGAGGCGCCAGCGTAGGAGATACAGGCGCATAAAATTGCCAAAATTGAAATGAGGCGAATTGGCGTAAGATCAAGGCTCAAGCTGTTTCCGTAAGATGTTGCAATCGCGCCAATCATTCCGAGAGCCACTCCAATCGCGGCATTTAAATCTGCTTTACGTCGCAAAATCAGTACGGAGATAAGCACTTCAAACATCGGAATCGTTCCGTCAAGAATCGCAACAATTCCACTATCCAAATTTCTGGCAGCAAGAGCAAATAAGGTGAAAGGCAAAGCAGAATTGAAGAAGCCGACGGCGAAATAATATTTAAAATTTTTAGCGAAGAAAAACTTTTTACGTTGGAATAAAATCACGGCACAAAGTAGCGCCGAACCTATTGCTAGACGCGAGAAGGCGATGAAAAAAGGTGGCAGAACTTCGGCAGAAATCTTGGTAAAAATCGCGAAGGTCGACCAGATCAGACCAAGGAAAATCAGAATGAAGAGGTTGCTGTTTTTGTTCATGAGATTGAATCCAAAATAAAAATTGGGTTTCTACGAATAGTCTTGATGGACCCCGCAACAAGTGCGGGGTGACACCTTTAGTGCGGGGTGACACTTTTAAGTGCGAGGCGACACCTTTAGTGCGAGGCGACACTTCTAGTGCGGGGTGACATTTAGTACAGGGTCGCACTTTAGTATTGAGTGAAACTTTAGTGTGTGGCTGCGCTCTAGTGCGTGGTGACACCTTTAGTGCGAGGCGACACTTCTAGTGCGGGGTGACATTTAGTACAGGGTCGCACTTTAGTGTTGAGTGAAACTTTAGTGTTTGACTGTACTCTAGTGCGAGGTGACACCTTTAGTGTTTGACTGTACTCTAGTGCGAGGTGACACCTTTAGTGTGAGGTGACGCCTTTAGTGCGGGGTGACGCTTAGTGTGGGGCCGCACTCTAGTGCGTGGTGACATTCTAGTGTGTGGTGACACTTTTTTAGGACTTACTTTTAGTCTGTCACCCCGCACTTGTTGCGGGGTCCATAAAAAAACCTCGGCCTCATTTCTGAGACCGAGGTTTTTTGACTGAGGTTATTTTACGAACCCCAAGGACTCGCTTTCGCATGCCCGCTCTAAGTTAAAAATGACCCCGTTTAAGTCATTCTTTCGGTGCGTGCACCGTCGCTTAGAACCCCATTCCGCCCATTCCACCGCCCATTGGAGGGTGGTTGTGACCTGATGAATCATCTTTCTTCTCAATCACTGCTGCTTCAGTTGTGATCAACAAACCAGCGATTGAAGAAGCGTCTTGCAAAGCGGTACGCACAACTTTTGTTGGGTCAACGATACCAGCCTTAAACATGTCGACATATTCGTTAGTTTGCGCGTTGTAACCGTAAGAAACTTGGCCTTTCGACAAAACTTGGTTAGCAACAACTGCACCATCAAAACCGGCATTTTCAGCGATTTGACGGATTGGCGCTTGGATGACTTTCTTGATGATATTTACACCAACATTTTGGTCTTCATTTGCACCTTTAACTTTATCAAGAACGCGTCCAGCGAAGAGCAGAGCAGATCCGCCGCCAGCAACGATTCCTTCCTGCATTGCGGCACGAGTAGCTGCCAAAGCATCATCAACACGATCTTTTTTCTCTTTCACTTCAACTTCGGTAGTGCCGCCGACTTTAATAATGGCAACGCCACCAGAAAGTTTAGCCAATCTTTCCTGAAGTTTTTCGCGATCATAATCTGACGTAGTTTCTTCGATTTGCGCTTTGATTGAAGCGCAACGAGCTTTTACATCAACTGACTTACCAGCGCCATCAACGATCGTAGTACTTTCTTTGTCGATGATGATTTTTTTAGCTTGGCCAAGTTGTTTCAAGGTTACTGTTTCAAGTTTCATTCCTAAATCTTCTGAGATGAGTTGCCCGCCAGTTAAAACAGCAACATCTTCCATGATTGACTTACGACGATCGCCGAATCCTGGAGCTTTCACTGCCGCGATTTTCAAACCAGCGCGAAGTTTATTTACGACTAAAGCAGCAAGTGCTTCGCCTTCAACATCTTCCGCAATGATCAAAAGTGGACGACCAGATTGCACTACAGACTCAAGCAATGGAACCATCGGTTGCAAGTTAGAGATTTTTTTCTCGAACAATAAAACGTAAGGATTTTCCATTTCTACGGCCATTTTTTCAGCATTAGTAATGAAGTAAGGAGACAAATATCCGCGGTCGAAATTCATGCCTTCAACAACATTAACTTCAAACTCCAAACCTTTCGCTTCTTCAACAGTGATTGGAGAATCTGGACCAACTTTTTGCACAGCTTCCGCAATTTTTTTGCCGATTTCAGAATCGCCATTCGCCGAGATTGTCGCAACTTGCGCAACTTCTTCTTTCGAAGAAATCTTCTTACTCATCTTCACGAGTTCTTTGACAAGAGCTTCTACTGCCAAATCAATACCACGTTTTAAATCCATCGGATTCATTCCGGCCGCAACTGATTTAACACCTTCGCGCACGATTGCTTGTGCAAGAACGGTTGAGGTAGTTGTTCCATCTCCTGCAGTGTCGTTGGTTTTCGAAGCAACTTCTTTGATCATTTGCGCACCAAGATTTTGGAAGCGATCAGCGAGTTCAATTTCTTTCGCAACAGTGACGCCATCTTTAGTAATACGCGGCGCGCCGAAAGATTTTTCAATCACAACATTACGACCTTTTGGTCCTAAAGTTATTTTTACTGCATTCGCAATAATATCGACGCCTTCGAGAATTCTCGCACGTGCGTCACTTCCAAAAATAATTTCTTTTGCAGACATTTTTTACTCCGTTTGTTTGATTGTTTTTTGTTTGTTTTGCCTTGGTTTCGACTTCGCTCAACCGGCGGCAAAATTCAGCCGCTGTTTGAGCGAAGTCGATTTTTGCCGCCGGTTGAGCGAAGTCG
>CAMBXE010000049.1 GCA_945871805.1 Rhizobium sp. Q54
TGCTTTTTAATTTTTAAACCCAGATCTGTCATTAGAATCACGCCATTATCTCTACTAAGCCTTAATTCTATTAGCCTTGTTTTCTGCTCCGTTCCGTCAGCGTATGCATGCTACGCTTCCAGTGCCGTGCTCGCTCGAAGCCGATAATCCACAACAAATCTTTGTGCAAATTGAGATGACGGGTCGGATCCGGTCTCTCTTTAGTTTTTTAGCTTTATCTGCGGTTAAGATTTTCTTGGCGTTAATGATTAGCTAATAGCGCCTAGAATTTTGGTAGAATTTTTAGGCACAAAAACCTCTTTTTTTACAAAAGCTTATTTATTCGCTTCGACTTCGATCTTTAATTTAACTTCATCCGAAATTCCTGGAGCAGCGTAATCAATACCAAACTCTGAACGTTTAATTTGTGCGGTTGCAGAAAATCCTACGGTCTCTTTTTGTGTTACCAGGCTCGTGCCTTTTTTGTTAATCTTAACCTCTAGAATAACCGTTTTGGTGACTCCGTGCAGAGTAAGTTCGCCTTCAACCTTCGCTTTATTTTTCCCAGTCGCAGTAACTTTTTTACTAACGAATTTTGCGGTCGGAAATTTTTTAACGTCAAAAAAATCAGCACTTTTTAAATGCGCGTCAAACTTCTCGGATCCAGTAACCAAGCTGTCGATTTTGATCGTCACGTCCACCGAAGATTCTGACATCTTTTTTTCGTCAAAAATTATTTCGCCAGCGATCTCAGGAAATTTTCCCATTTGATCTGAAAAACCAAAGTGACTCGCCGACCAAACAACAAAAGCGTGATTTGATTCAAGCTGGTATTTTACAGGCTCTGCAGACGCCAATTGGCTTGCAAAAAAAGAAGTAAAAATTGCCGCAAAAAGTAATTTTGATTTGTACATTTTTGAAAAATTAAAGATTAACTTTGTAAGTAACTTGCTCTTCCATCAAAGCCTTTTGGAAGGCTGGACGAGAAATTACACGTGTAAAAAAAGCCTTAGTTTTTGGACCGAAATTAATCGGCTCTTGCATCATTGGCGACCAATTTGCAATCACGGTAACTAAAATATCAGCAACTCTACAATCATTGCCGCACAAGTAATCTCTAGTCTGCAAACGCTCTTCGATCTCATTCCAATATTTTTGAATTTGTTCAATTGAGGGTTTGTAAAGCGGATTTTCTTTTGCCGCGTCACCTAAAATACGGTGCTGAAAAAAACAGCGCCCGTAAGCTGGATGCAAAGTTGAATTAGCGAAACACAGCCACTCAAGCGTCGTAGCCATCTCTAATCCTGATTCTGGAAGCAATGGACTTTTGTGAGTCTCGAGCAAATAAGTCAAAATCGCCGCACCTTCACGCAAATAAAAATCGTCAATTTTTAAAACCGGCACTCCGCCGCGCGGATTAATTTTTAAAAATTCTGACGATTTTGTCTGACCCGCAGAAGCGGCGACATTTGCAATTTTAAAATCAACTCCAATTTCGTTTAAAACGACGTGGACAGCCATAGAGCAAGATCCCGGAGAATAATAGAGCCTGTACATAAATTGAAATTTTAGTTAAAGAAAATCTTCTTGAAATCTAGAGAATCACCTCGACCAAATGTCCAGATTTTGTAAATTCTAACTCTTCAGAATTACAGACATTTTTTAAATCTTCGGCGATCTCGAAGAGATCTATTTCGCAATTCACCGCCAGTTTTTTTACCGTAGTTTTCATCGAAATATTTTTTTCTGATTTGAATTTACGCACTTCGAAAATCACAGTCAGCCCGGCTTCACCAATTTCAAAAAATTTCTGGTTAAAGATTTTTTCATCCATCTTTGGCCAATTTCCTCGCGCATTAATCGAACCAATTTTTTCAAATTCTTCTGTAAAAATTGTTGAATAAATCTCGTCGCAAATGTGCGGAATAAAAGGTGCAAAAAGCCTGAGAAGAGTGTTTAGACAAATACGTAAAGTCAGAATTGAGCTTTGTTGTTTGGCGAGAATTTCATTTTTCTGAGCGTCGGAAAATTCAATGCCAGCAAGCTTTTCCGCTGATAATCCGTAGGAGCGAACCTTGCAGATTTCGAGATAATTATCGCAAAAATCTCTCCAGAAAAATTCCTCAATCGCCTCACGTGCGCGCGCATATTCAAATTTTTCAAACTCTTCCGTCGCACGTTTTACGACTTGTTCTAAACGACTGAGAACCCAGATGTCTGAAGCTTCGGTGACTTTCGCATCGGCTTGCAGCAGCTCAAAATTCATCGAAGCAAATTTCGCCGCGTTGAAAAGTTTGGTAATTAATTTTTGTCCGATTTTGAAGATATCTTCGGAGTAAGCGGTGTCTGCGCCAAGATGCGAGGTGGATGCCCAGTAACGCACAATGTCTGAACCTTTTTCTTCAATTAGAGCAGTAGGAGTTACAACATTTCCTTTCGACTTACTCATTTTGGTTTTGTCCGCAGCCAAGCACCAGCCTGAGATCATTAGGTTTTTCCACGGAATGGAATTTTGGTGCAGAGTAGATTTTACCAAAGTGTAAAATGCCCAAGTGCGAATAATTTCGTGCGCCTGAGGACGCAGATCAGCCGGGAAAAGTTTTTCGTGGCGCTCTTTGTCGAAAGAAATTTCATTCGAAATTCCCTGTGAAGAAAGTTGCGGAGATACTGAAGATGTCATCCAAGTATCCATAATATCGGTTTCAGCCGTAACCTCTTCACGTAAGTAACCACGTGGCAAATCAATATTTGGATCGCAAGGAAGTTGTGCAACATCAGCAACCAAAATTTTTCCTTCTTCCCCTGCCCGCTCCGAATACCAAACCGGAAATGCCACGCCAAAAAAGCGCTGGCGCGAAATGCACCAATCCCATTGCAAGCCATCAATCCACTGATCGATGCGAACTTTCATATATTCTGGAAACCAATTGCACTCGGCGGCCTTGGCCTTGAGCAAATCTTTTTTGTCGAGAATTTTAATGAACCATTGCGGCACAACAAGGATCTCGATCGGCACGCCAGAACGCTCAGCGCATTTAACGGCGCGCTTGATCGACTCTTGTTTGAGAAGAAAATTTTTTGCTTTGAGATCTTCGATTACTTTTTCTTTGAATTGCTTAAGTGAGATTCCTTCAATTTTTCCGTCTTTGCCGATAATAACTTTTAAATCGAGTTGATGCTTCTTCCACCAACGAATATCGGTTTCGTCACCAAACGTACAGCACATCACCGCGCCAGTTCCCTTGTCTAGTTGAACTAAATCGTCAGCGATGATTTTTACTTTTACGCCAAAAAGTGGAGTGATGGCATTCTTCCCGTGGAATTTTTTGTAGCGCTCGTCTTCTGGGTGAACCATTACAGCAACGCAGGCTGGCAGAAGTTCGGGACGTGTCGTCATGATTTCAATTGTTTCTTCCGAACCTTCAATTCCGAACAAAACATAATTCATCACGCCTTCAACTTCCTTATCGATCAAATCTGCTTGTGCTAGAGCCGTACGGTCGGAGATGTCCCAAAAAACTGGTTCGAATTTTTTTTCGACTAATTTTTTATTGTACAAATCGACGAAAGAAGCCTGAGAAATTTTTTGTGAATCAGGCGAGATGGTTTGGTATTTCTGGCTCCAGTCGACAGAAAGAGCGATTGAGTTGAAAAGAATTTCAAATTCTTTTTCCGCTTCATCAACAACTTCGCGGCATTTTTTTACGAAAGATCCGTGGCCATTTTCTGCTTCAAAAACTCCGGCTTTTTTCTCGATAATTTTTTCAACTAAACGTTCAGTTGGCAGTCCGTTATCGTCGAAACCCATTGGATAAAAAACGTCTTTTCCACTCATTCTTTGGAAGCGCGCAACGAAGTCAGCTTGGCTGTAAGAAAAAACGTGACCCATGTGAAGAATCCCTGAAACTGTAGGTGGAGGAGTATCTATTACAAAAGTTTGCTCTTTTGGCAAATCATTTTTCCAGGCAAAAATTTTTTTTTCGTTCCAGTGATTTTGCCAAAATTTTTCGCGCGTTTTTGCGTCGTATTTTTCAGGAAGTTTTTTTGTCATTTTTAAAATGTAGTTTTGGCGAGTCGGCATTGACCCCCGCAACAAGTGCGGGGTGACAGCTGAAAGTAAATACTCTAAACTGTCACCCCGCACTTGTTGCGGGGTCGATCGGCATGTTACTGAATCTCGATCAAGTCGATCGTGTATTTTCCGATACTGTGGAGGTAAATTTTGCCATTAACCACCACCGGCGAATGAGAAATTTTCTTGTTGATCTCAAAAGTTTTTTCGATTTTTCCATCGAAAGGAGAAGCGATTAAAAGTTGGCCGTCGGCGCGAGAAATCAAGAGTTTGTCGCCAGCCATTACGAGGCCAGAATAGAAGATTTTTGTTTGCGGCTTGCCCGGTTTTTTTAATTCAGGAAGTTGCGAAATCCATTTTATGCCACCGGTTTTTTTACTCACTGCGAGCAATTTATCGCTGTTTTCAATCATAAATAAAAACTCGCCTGCCGCCCAGAAATCAACGATTCCGGCGATTTGTTTCTTCCATAAAAAGTTACCGTCTTTGAGGCGGATTGCTGCAGTTAGGCCGCCATTTCCAATCGCATAAACTATGCCATCTTTAACTAAAGGCGTGGCGTCGATGTCGTTTAAATAAAAGTCAGAACTTGTCGCTTTGCTGATATTTAAATCTTGCGACCAAACGGCGTCTCCAGTTTGTTTTTTTAGCGCGTAAATTTCGCCGGAAGAATAGGAGACAACCAAATAATCATCAAAAATTACTGGATCAGCAACGCCTAGAATGGCTGTCGCGCGACCAATACCAGACTGTACCCAAGCTAGATCTCCACTATTCGCATCAAAGGCGTAGGTTTTGTTGTCGTTAGTTGAAACGTAAACAAGTTTTCCATCGGAAACCGGGGAAGAGATCGGAATTGAAGAGATCTCTTTTGACCATAAAACTTCGCCGTCAACTTCGCTTGCAGCGGCGATACGATTGATTCCAGAGATGGCAAAAATTTTGCCATCGGCGTAACTAATTCGCGGAGTGCGGTAATTTTTTAAAAAAGATTTTTCAAAAATTTGTGACTTCCAGATTTTCTTTTCACTAGTGAGATCGTAAGAACTGAGCACTCCGGCGCCATCTAAAACGACAACTTTTTCATCTCTGATAATCGGTGAAAAAACAAAATGCTCTCTGGCTTCACCGCTGTAAAAAAACCAAACTGGCGAGGATTTGCTAAGAGAAATTTCTTTAGTTTTTTTAAAAAAAAATCCGCTCTCAATAATAGAAAAATCTTTGGTAAAATTTTCTACAAGCTGGTTTTGCGCACTTGCAGAGCCGGTCCAAAAATCACTATTTTGCTGTTTCGGTAAAATAATTTCTGTCTTCGCTAAAGACTCGTCAACCTTGATTGGATCAATTGCCGCAAAAACAGAAAATGCTTTCGATTTATCGTAATCCTTATCCTTGTCGCTACAGGAAAAAAGCAGTAAGCTTGTACAAAAAATTACTGCGAGTTTCTTCATTTTTTCTCTTCAGATTTTGGAACAAATCCTTCCGCTTTAACCATCTTGATACCATCTGCAGCGCGCAGTTTTAGACTGGATTGCTTCTCAGAATTTTTTTCAATCTCGACAAAAATTTTGTAAGCCTCTTCAAGATTATTTTTTTGTATTGCTAGAAAAGCGCGTTGCTCTGCGATATTTTCCTTAAGAATTTTTGCTGAATCTTCGAGTTTTTTAATGCGCTCATTGAGGTCGGCTTTTTGCAATTCTGACTCGTCAGACATCCAAACTTTTACCGCCAATAATTTCGCTAAATCACGAATGTAATCTTCGCAAGATCCACAATCAGCAACTTCTAAATAAATCTTAACCGCTTCAGATTTTTTATTTTCTTCAAGCAAAAAAGCTGCGTAACGCATCGAAGCCAAAGACTTAATGCCACTTGGCGCTGATTTATCTTCAGCAATTTTTTTAAGTTTTTCTTTCGATTTTTCGATCTCGCCAGTTTGTTGATCAACCAAAGAGCGGTGAAAAATTTCTGCAAATTTTTCCTGATTTGCTTTTTTGTAAGTGGCAAATCCAATCCACACGATTGTTGCTGTCACAACAACTAAACTCACCTTCAAAGCAATTCTGCTATTTTTTCTAAGGAAGCTTAAAAAGGCGTCGCGCTTGACTTCCGCCTTAGCTTTATTGATCAATTCAACGATTTCGTCTGACATGTTTTTAATTATTAGTTGTTAGTTGCCGACTTGTTGTAAGTAGCAATCAAGGGTATTTTGTAGAAGATAAGCAATAGTCATTGGCCCTACTCCGCCAGGGACTGGCGTGATCGCCGAAGCAACTTTTTTTACATTTTCAAAATCGACGTCGCCGACTAATTTGAATTTTCCTTCTTCAGTTAAAACGCGATTGATTCCAACGTCAATCACCACCGCACCACTCTTTACCATTTCAGCTTTAATCAAGCCAGGCACGCCAGCGGCAGAGATAATTACGTCAGCTTGCAAACACTCTGCTTTCAGGTTGCGAGTGCTACGATTGGCAACGGTAATTGTGCAATTTTCAAGCATTAAAAGTCGTGCGAGCGGACGCCCAACGATGTTCGACGAACCAATAATTAAAGTTTTTAAACCAGCTAAATCTTTGCCTTTTACTGATTTCAATAAATGCACACAACCAAGCGGAGTACAAGGAACCATCGCCTTATCTGCGCCATCAATTTCGCCAATCGAAAGTTTGCCAACATTAATTACGTGAAAGCCGTCGACATCTTTACGGTGATCAATCGAGTAAATAACTTTTTTGCTGTCGATATGTTTTGGCAAAGGAAGTTGCACCAAAATTCCGTGAATTTTTTTGTCAGAATTCAGCTCTTCAATTTTTGCAACTAGCTCGACTTCAGAAATATCCGCCGCCATTTTGAACTGAATTGAATTCATTCCGACAGCGTGCGCAGCCTTCTCTTTATTGCTCACATAAATTTCGCTCGCTGGGTCGTTACCAACAAGAATCACTGCTAAAGTTGGCGTAACCTGGAATTTCTTTTTGATTTCAGTAACCCGCAAAGCGATGTCGCGCTTCATTTCAGAGGCGATTTCTTTGCCGTTAATTATTTGAGCAGTCATTTGAAAATTTTAGGTTTGGAATCGGGCAAACAATAGTTAGTCGGTACTGAAGAACCCACCTTCCAAACTAACAACTCCTAAGTCGATAAATTTTTAGTAAAAAAATCCCCAATAGTCGGAATAAAATTTGGATCAAAAAATTCTTTAGCTTTTTGAGCTTCAGCAGTTTCCTGATGTGATTCAGAATCAGCCTCAAATTATGCCCAACTCCTGTTAGCAGTGAATTGATCTGATCACCAATAATCCCTTTAAGCCGGCAAAGCCCTAGCTTCCCTTCTTGCTTCATGTGTCCAATCATTGGCTCAATCGCTGATCTTCTCTTGAGTTGCTTCTTGAGTGATTTTGTAATTCCCCTTCTTTGTCCAGAGATGA
>CAMBXE010000050.1 GCA_945871805.1 Rhizobium sp. Q54
TTGGTGGTAAATTACTTGACGAGATCAATACCTATACCGGAGTTGTGGCGGCGGCCATGGAGGCTGGAATTAAAGTGATTCCTTTAGAGACAAGTGACGAGAATTACAGAAAAAATCCAAACGGCGAAAGTCGAATGATTTCTCTAAGCGGACAAGCGCAAGACGTCATCGAATTTGAATCGAACGAATATTTTACAAAGAATGAAAGGCCTCTTAAATGGATTGCATTTATTGGATCCGCACATCTTCACACTAATTACGGGGTTCCTGGTTTGTGTGATTTGATTAGTGGCGTTGAAAGTATTTTCATAGGAGATACGAAAGGCAGATATTTAGAAATGTACCAAATTTTTAAAGAGCCCACGGAGGTAAAGTTCGTAAGAATAGCCGCTGACGAGCAAGAGAAAGAAGAGGCTCCAGATAACTCTGCAACACTGAAGACAACAGTGGCATTGTTAGTGAATAAAGATTGCGAGATGGACTTCGATATATTGGCAGAAAAAACGCGCAAATTCTCGTTGAAATCCTCATTTTCTGATTTGGGGGCGTTATCTAGCTGTGTGCAAGATGGCAGTAAAGAATTTATGATTGCGGGTTCAGCGGTGTCGTCAGCAAGTAATTCAGGAGAAGAAGGAGAGGATGACTACGCAGCAAGAATGACGGCAGCTACTAGTTTGATAAAAAACGCTTCAGATATTTTGGGCGATCTGGTCAATGAAGAAACATTAAAAAGAGGACCAGGCGACCTTGCGCTGCCAGAATATTCCGATCTGCCTTTCAATTTAGAAGGAGTAACATTTCTCAGTCCTCTTAATAAAAAACCACGAGCATCTGTTAAGGATCCGCTTATCGACCCTTCAACTCTTGTCGAAGGCACGAAATCGAACTCAAAATAATAAATTATGAAGACTAATTACGTTAAAAATGACGAGCGCCCAGATGGCGCCAATGAAACTCTGAATGTTATTCTGGAGTCTCATTTTGATGGGATGAGCAAACCAAATATTGATGCGGTAATAAGTCAGTGGAGCCAAGGCGAAAATGAGGAAAAGCAAAAAGAAGCAAAGGGCTACGCAATCGAGTTTTTTCGCAGGGCCTTTAATGATTCTAGGGAAGACTTTACGGGCTTTCTCGAGGAGGAGTTTGGGGGATGTGAAGAAGTTGGCTTTGCTAATTCAAGATATATTTTGGATGTGATTTCTAAGCATTCTAGCGGCAGCATTGACGAGACAGATCCGATGCTTCGTCAATGTAAAGTGGTTAGTGATTTAACAAATTTGGCTCTTAAGCAGCATATCGGAACTTATTTCAGAGCGGCCAGCAATGCCTACATGACAGAAAAATATCCGGAATATGCAGATCAAATAGCAAGCGATCACGCCCCTGATACATCTGCTCACACAACGGCATTTTTACAAATTATTGGCGGCCATAACGCGCAGCAAAATATCTGATCTTATTACGATGAGCTTCAGCGCGGTGGCTTGCCGCAAGACTAATAGAATTAAAGGCTAGCGAATTCTAATGATGGATCTGGGTTAAAAATGACGCACTGTTCGGCGCCAGAAGATAAAAAGTAGCGAGATGGCTAAAAGAGTTGGTAGGGCCCAGAGAATAATTTTGTTTTTGTTGCTCGGTTTCGTTAGAATATTTTCACCAAATTCCTGCGTTAATTCTGCTCTTATTTCATCGTCAGTTTTTCCGGTGGCGATTTTTTGACGGATATTTTTACGCATTTGATAAGAAAATTCGCTGTCTGAATTTTCGATTACTTGTCCGTTACAAACTAAACAACGCACCTCAAGAAATAGCTCCATTGCTCGCTGTTCTTGACTTTCATCTTTTAATTTTTCTTCGGGAGAAAGAGCGAAGGCGGGAAGGGAGAAGAGAAAGATCGTTAATAAAATTTTTGCTATCGAGTTCATTTTTAGTTCGTTTGGACCCCGCAACAAGTGCGGGGTGACATTTGATAGTGACGTGCGGGATAAGAGTTAGCAGTTAGGCAGTAAGAGTTAGTAGCGAGGTGAGAGTTAGCAGTGAGTTAAGGATTTAGCAGTGAGTTAAGGATTTAGCAGCGGGGTGAAAGTTAGCAGTGAAGTGCCTTAAGGGTGTCACCCCGCACTTGTTGTGGGGTCCACTAAAAACTCTTCATCAATCACGCCTTCAAAAATTTTTGTGTAACCACCGGTCATCACGATTGAATCGTTAGCCCATTCGATTTCTAGATCGCCACCTCGGAAACGAATGGTGATTTTTTTTGCTTTTACCAAATTATTTTTAATCGCAGCGACCGCGACAGCACAAGCGCCAGAGCCGCAGGCAAGAGTTTCGCCGGCGCCACGTTCCCAAACTCTGACTTCGATTAAATCGTCGGAAATAATCTGCGCAAATTCGACGTTAGTTTTCTTTGGGAAGGTTTTATCTAGCTCAACTTTTGGTCCGACATCAAAGAATTTTTCGTCAGAAATTTTTTGATCGATGAAAGTCACGGCGTGAGGATTGCCAACATCTACGCATGAAAAATTAAATCCGTGCAAGGCAACATCTTTAGCAAATTTTGGCGCGCCCATGTCGACAGAAATCAAGTTGTCACTTCTCTGGCATTTCAAAATTCCTGCGGCGGTTTTGATTTTTACTTCATTTTTTTCGAGCAAAGAAGCGACACATCTCGTCGCATTCCCGCAGGCGCCAGACATGGATCCATCGGAGTTGTAAATCTCCATTTCGCAATCTGCTTCCGCAGAATTTTTTATCACGATCAGCTGATCGCAGCCGATATTTTTACGGTCAGAAATTTTTTTGATTTGGGTGGGAGTTAGAGAAATAGCCTCTTTGCGCGCATCGAAAATGACGAAATCATTTCCCGCACCCGACATTTTTACGAAAGAAAGAGTCATTTTTTTTGAAAGATACTTGCCGCGCGGCAAGTTTTGAGTAGGGTTGAATTGGCTTGGCTCTAGGCTTGCCAACTCAACTCAAAATATTAGCACACAAAACTAATCGCGTCATCCCAGTGTAGGCGGGGATCCAGGAGGACTTATCACTTGCTCCGAGTGCGTTATTCCTGGATCCCCGCCTACGCTGGGATGACAAACTAGAATGCCTAGTTTTTTGCTCTGCTGACGTAAGAAAAATCTTCGGTGTTAACGATGATTTCTTCGCCCGATGCAACGAAAGGTGGAACCATCACGCGCACGCCATTTTCAAGGATCGCCGGCTTGTAAGAAGAAGCGGCAGTTTGGCCTTTTACCACGGCATCAGCTTGCGCGATGATCGCGTTTACATGCTCAGGAATGGCGATCGAGATTGGTTTATCGTTACAATATTCAACGCGAAGATTCATGCCTTCTTGCAGGAAGGGCAGGGCCTCGCCGACCAATTTTTTAGAGAATTGCAGGGTTTCAAAATTTTCCATGTCCATCGCCACGAGCTCGTCTTGGTCGAAATATTGAAACTGGTAATTTTTTTGTTCGACGTAAGCGACATCAACATCTTCGCTTGAAGCGTAGCGGGTGTTGGTCTTGTTGCCAGTGACGATATTTTTCATCTCGACCTGGATGTAAGCCCCGCCTTTGCCCGGCTTCACATGTTCACGTTTTGCAACTTTCCAAAGTTGATTTTCAAATTCGATTACGTTGCCGACACGAAGAGAGTTTGCGTTAGTTTTGCTCATAAATACATCGAATTTTTGATTAGGTTGTCTTGGAAGTTGAAGATATATTTAAAGAAGAAGCCGATTTTCTCGTATTTGTTTGAGTATGCGGCACCGTCTTTGAGGCTCAATGGCGAATATCCAGAATAATAATAAGTTGCATTGCCCCTATTCTCTGAAATTTGGTTAAACTCATATCTCATTCCAACGCTGGCATTTTTAAGTAAAAAATATTCCAAGCCTATCCCTACGCTGTAGTAGGATCCGTTATTAAAGCTGCTTTTGATTGTAAGATTTCGCAGATGATGATTGTCAACCGTCGATGCATTTACCCACGGGCTGTAGGCTCCGCGCACATTGATCATTAGTTTTTTGTTGAAGAGAGGTTGGTTTATTTCGGCTCCGATGTAGGGAATGTTCATTTTTTGTTGGTAGGAAATTACCTTGCCGCTAAGGGTTCCGCTTTCATTGCGAAAGCCTGTAAGGTTTCCATTGAGCATGGATGAGTAGACGTAATCTCCTCCGTAAGCTTCCCATCTGAAAGTGTTTTGTTTGAAGCCGAGGCCCAAAGAAAAATTAGAGAGCACATCGTAATAAGCGTTTGCGTCAAAGTTGCGGATTTGTGTTGTTTTTTCTTCGCTCCAGGAGCGGTGAGTCCAATCATTGTAGCAGCTATTTCCATCGCTACAGCCCTTACCGCCATAAGTTCCAACCCAGTCGCTATCAACCATGGTTTGGTTGTTACCTTGGCTAAATGAGTTTCCGTAGCTAAGTCCGAATTTCATTTTTTGGTAAGAGAGTCTCGAGTTAACCGCAAGCATCTGAACATTTTTTATTTGCCAAGACAGCTCACTTATTTTCTGATTATCGGAGTAAACATTTTCGTAGGCTTGGCCCTTTATGTTGCTGATTTCCGGACTGAGAGAGAAGCTCATTTCTTCGGCGCGTCCGGATGTAGTTAGGTAAAAAAAGCTGATCGCCGAAATGACAAAGAATCCCAGTTTCATAGTTTTGGTGCGGAATTTAGTTGGTTAAATTTTTAACGATTTGCTCGACGACTTTTTTGGCGTCGCCAAAAATCATCATCGTGTTGTCGTTGTAAAAGAGTTCGTTATCGACGCCGGCGTAACCTGGGGCCATCGAGCGCTTAACGAAGAAAACGCTTTGCGCGTGAGCGACATCAAGGATTGGCATGCCGTAGATCGGGCTGGTTTTGTCAGTTTTGGCGGATGGGTTGGTGACGTCATTTGCGCCGATCACGAAGGCGATATCGGTTGATTTGAATTCGCCATTAATCTCTTCGAGCTCGAAAACTTTTTCATAATCGATGTTAGCTTCGGCGAGCAAGACGTTCATGTGTCCGGGCATTCTTCCGGCAACTGGGTGGATGGCAAATTTCACAGTAATTCCTGCGGCTTCGAGTAACTTGGTCATTTCTGCGACTGCATGTTGAGCGCCGGCAACGGCCATTCCGTAGCCAGGAACGATGATCACAGAAGATGATGATTTCATCAAATAAGCCGCGTCTTCAGCGGCCGCTTGCTTCACTGGTCTTTGTTCTTTTACTTCGGTGCTTGCAGCGATTTGGTCGCCGAATCCGGAAAACATCACGTTGAAAATCGAGCGATTCATCGCCTTGCACATGATGTAGCTAAGTATCGCACCAGACGCGCCAATCAAGGCGCCAGAGATGATAAGCAAAGGATTGTTAAGGGTGAATCCAATGCCAGTTGCCGCCCAACCAGAATAGGAATTTAACATCGAAACCACGACGGGCATGTCTGCGCCACCCACTGGCGCGATCAACATGAAGCCGACGAAGAAAGCGAGAAGGGTAAGGAGGATAAAAAAGAACTTTGAACCAAAAATGAAAAAGGCGATGAGCGTTAGAGCCAAAGCAAATCCGACATATTGCGAATGCTTCTTCGGGTTTTTTTTGAAGATAATAAATTTCGAATTCATGTTGCCGTTCAACTTCGCGAAGGCAACGAGCGAGCCGGTGAAAGTGATCGCGCCGATCAGCGCACCGATGCCCATTTCGATCAGGCTGGCGATTTTGATGTGACCGTCTTCGATGATATGAAAAGAGTTTGGCATCCATAAAGCGGCAGCTGCGATCAAGACGGCGGCTAGTCCGACAAGAGAGTGAAAGCCGGCAACGAGTTGCGGCATTGCGGTCATCTTAACTTTTTTGGCGATGAAGTAACCGATTCCGGCGCCAATCGCGATCGCTAGAATGATCGCGAAAATATTGTGAACTTGGGGCAAACAAAGCGTGGTCAGAATCGCCAAACCCATTCCGCCCATGCCAAAATAATTTCCGATGCGTGAAGTTTTTGGGGAGGAGAGGCCGTAAAGCGATAGGATAAAAAGAACGGCAGAAACCAAGTAGGAGAAGGATGTAAGGGAGGACATTTTTTTGATTTAGTTAGGCGATTCCTGCGCGAAGGCAGTCATGAAGATGTAAGATCCCGACGATTTTTTCTGCATCAAGAACAAATAAACTAGTGATGTTTTTCTTGTTCATGATTGCGATGGCTTCGACGGCGAGTGATGTCGGAGTAGTAGTAACTGGATTTTTCGTCATGACTTCTTCAGCGCTGTGATCCAAAAAATTCTTGTCGATGTGACGACGCAAATCGCCGTCAGTGATTATGCCAAATAAGTTTCCAGAAGCATTAGTGACGCCGGTGCAGCCGAGATGTTTGGAAGTCATTTCGAGCAAAACTTCAGACATTTTTTTATCTTTTTCGACGAGTGGAACGTCTTTACCTAAGCGCATCAAATCTTGCACCTTCAAAAAATTCGAACCCAATTTTCCGCCAGGATGAAACATGCCAAACTGCTCAGAATTAAAGCCGCGCGCGTCGATTAAAGTCACTGCCAAAGCGTCGCCAATCGCCAACATCATCGTGGTTGAAGTGGTTGGAGCGTTGATTTCGTTGGCTTCGGGGATTGCTGGCAAAACTAGAGGAATGGTGCTGGCTTTGGTGAGCTCAGATTCTCTGCGACGAATAATGCCGATGATTGGCACTTCGAAACGTTTGCAGTAGTAGATTATATCGCGGAGTTCTTTGGTCTCGCCGGAATTAGAAAGTAAGATTACTACATCATTTGCGGTGATCATTCCGAGATCACCGTGACTTGCTTCGCCAGGATGAATAAAAAAAGCAGGGGTTCCGGTTGAGGCAAAAGTTGCGGCGATTTTTCCGCCGATGTGACCAGATTTTCCCATGCCGCTGACCACGATTTTTCCTTTGCAGTTTAAGATGAGATCAACTGCGCGAATAAAATTTTCATCGAAGAAAGTGAGTAAAGAATTTAAACCCTCGATTTCAGTTTTAATCGTTGCGATTGCGGAGGAGATGTATTTATTTTGCATGTTTTTTAAGTATGAATGGACCCCGCAACAAGTGCCAGGTGACAAACTTTAGAGTGATCTAGAAGTGTCGCCTTGCAACAAGTGCCAGGTGACAAACTTTAGAAGAACTACTCTAGAAGTGTCTTCTTGCAACAAGTGCCAGGTGACAAACTTTAGAGCAACTACTCTAGAAGT
>CAMBXE010000051.1 GCA_945871805.1 Rhizobium sp. Q54
GTCTGCGCGCAGAATCGTGTAGCGAATAATCGTGAAAAATTTACCGACGAGGAATTTGCCAAGAATGGATTTTTGATGACTCAACTCACCAAAGAGCGTTTGGAAAAAATGCTTGCTGATCCGCAGAATTATTTTCTGTCAGTGGCCAAGGAAGGTGAAGAGGTGGTTGGATATTTAGTTGGATACGATGCGACCAAAATCGGGCAGGTTTTTTTGGATAATAACCCAATTCCCGAAGAGATGAAAAGTAAGAAAATTTTCTACTACAAACAGATCGCTAAAAAGCCGGGAACAAAAAATATTGGCGGACAATTAATCGTTAACATGTTCGATGAGGTGAAGAAGAGAGGTTATTTCTGCGTTGTTTGTCACATCGTTCACAAGCCAATTTACAATCAGGCTTCTATTTCATTTCATCAAAAATTTGGCTTCAAAGAAATCGGCTCGGTGGAAGAAAAAGAAAATGCTGTGAAGATGGGAGTTTATTTGAAGGTGCTGTAATCGTAGCGAGCCTGCTGGCCCCGTCTAAGAATTACCATTCCGACAGGACCAGGGCGATGTAGATCGTGAATTAGCTGTTCAAATTCGCTGCAACAAAATCCCAATTCACCAAGTGATTCAAGAAAGTGTCGATGTAAGTCGGACGAGCATTTTGAAAGTCTAGGTAATAAGCATGCTCCCAAACATCCATTGTCATTAAAGGCTTCGCAGAAGTAGTGATTGGGGTTTCGGCATTGCCGGTTTTGGTAACTTTCAATTTACCACCATCAAGAACGAGCCAGGCCCAGCCTGATCCGAATTGAGTTGCGCCAGCATTTTTAAATTCAGTTACGAAATTTTCGTAAGAACCGAAATCAGTTTCGATTCGAGCTAGAACCTCGCCGGTTGGCTTGCCGCCACCATTTGGCTTCATTGAGTTCCAGTAAAAAGTGTGATTCCAAACCTGCGCAGAATTGTTAAAAATTCCGGCCTTTGTTTTGTCGGTTGCAGAAATTTTAATAATTTCTTCGAGAGATTTTTCGGCTAAATCCGTGCTTGCGACCAAGTTGTTTAAGTTGGTGACGTAAGCCTGATGATGTTTTCCGTAGTGGAAATTAATCGTGTTTTCAGAAATGTGTGGGGCTAGAGCGTTCTTGGCGTAAGGAAGAGCAGGAAGTTCGAATGACATGTTTTTTTCTCCAAAAATTTTTGATTTGTTAGTGAAATTTGGCTTGCACGAGACGAGCACGGATGCAGATGAGAGTAAGGCCGCTTTAATGAAGTTTCTCTTTGACATTTGCATATTTTTCACCGTATTTTTTTCACCTTCCCAAGTCAAATTTTTATTTCCGCCAGAGGATTAATGTCTAGAAAAATCTCCGCCGTAATCGTTGCTCACAACGAAGAAAAAAAAATCGCCGACTGTTTACGTAGCCTGAATTTCGCTGATGAAATTGTCGTAGTTTTAGACAAATGTTCTGACCGCACCAAAGAAATTGTTTTGGGATTTACCGACAAAATTATCGAAGGCTCGTGGAATATTGAAGGCGCAAGACGTAATGCTGCTCTAGATGCCGCGACTGGTGAGTGGATTTTAGAAATTGATGCTGATGAAAGAATTTCTCCGGAACTTCGTGACGAAATTTTAGAAAAAATAAAATCAAATCCTGGAAAATTCCCTGGAAAATTCCCTGAAAAATTTCCTGGGGCATTTTCCGCGCCAATCGCCAATTACATCGGCAAAAGATTGGTGAAATACGGATGGCTTCGAACCCTTGCTGTGCTTGAGCGCAATACCTTGTCTTACCGAAAATTAAAGCGTTACGACGAAGATAAAGAAATTCATCCGACTTACAAATTTAGCGGCGAAATTAAGTCGCTAGAAAATCCAATTATTCATTTAGTTGATGACGACATCTCCGATCTTTTAAACCGTTTCAACCGTTACACAACTTGGCGCGCACGTGATTTAAAAAATAAAAAAAACTGCTGGAGCTTAATTTTTGGATTTAAAATTCGTTTTCTAAAATCCTTCATCGGCAAAAAAGGCTACAAGGAAGGATTGCTCGGAGTCTTGATTGCCACGCTTTGCGGGCTTTACCCAATCGTTGCACATTTGAAGGCCAATGAAAATCGCTAACCTAATTGTCACCTCGCAAAATGGCGGCGCAGAACAGGTGTTTCTTGATTACACGCGTTTATTAAAAAAATTAGGACACGAAGTTGTGCCAATCGTAAAGCATGATGCGCCTTACGCTAATCAACTCTCAAGACCAAAAAAGATTTCTAATAAATTTGGTTATTACGATTTTTTTGCGATCAAAGAAATTACCAAAATTCTCCGCGAAGAAAATATTGATGCGATTTTTACCCATGCTGGAAAGGCTACAGTTCTTGCCCGTAAGGCCGTTGCTAAAATTAAGAATAAAAAAATTTTTCTAATCGCAATAAATCACAGCGCTAATGTGAAGCGCTCAATTGGCGCGGATATTGTGTTGTCGGTGAATCGTGAAATTTTTTACAGCACGATTGACCGCGGACAGCCCGAAGATCGAAGCTTTGTGATGCACAATGCGGTTGATTTATCCGATGCGATTGAAGTTGCGCCGCAAGTAAATTTGGCACAAAAAGAAAAAATTATTCTCGGTGTAATCGGTCGTCTCGATCCAACAAAAGGTTTTTCTCACGTGATTAGGGCGCTCAAAAATTTGGACGAAAAATTCATTTTAAAAATCGCTGGATCTGGCCCTTTCGACAATGAATTAAAAAAAATAACGAAAGAATTAAATCTCGAAAATCGCGTCGAATTTTTGGGCTGGGTTGAAAAAAAATCCTTCTTCAAATCGATCGACATTTTTATTTTCCCTTCCGACGAAGAGCCTTTTGGCCTCGTCTTGCTTGAAGCAATGAAATATGGCAAGCCGACGATTGTAAGAAATGTTGACGGCCCAAGAGAAATTATTCGCGATGAAATTGACGCCTTAATGTTTTCTGATCCAAGCCAAATTCCTGAGTTAGTGACGAAGCTTGTGCGAGATGAAAAATTACTAAATAAACTAGTCGAAAATTCTTTCGAAAGAGTGAAAGAAAAATTCACTTTTAAGAATTTAGAAAAACGTCTCACAGAGATTGTTGGTAAAATAATTCACTAAACTTTTGCTAATTTCGAGTAGTCGAGAACAAGTAAATTGAACTTGCTGAATATTGACTTCGCTCAATCGGCGCAACGATACATTAAACAAACTAGTCACATGATTTTCCTTTTTCTCAAATCAATTCTACTCGGCATCTCAATCGCCATGCCGATTGGGCCAATCTCAACTTTGGTAATAAAAAACTGCTTAACGCGTGGATTTAAAATCGGTTTTGCCACAAGTTTTGGCGCTTCAATCACTGAAGGATTTTATGGATTTGTTGCAACTGGCGGCCTCGTTTTCATCTCAAAATTTCTCACCACTTACATCTCGGAAGTAAAAGTAATCAGCGGTGTAGCCTTGATTTCACTGGCCTGGTACGAAATCAAAACCGCTAAAGATTTTTCCTTCAAAGAAATAAAAATGCATTCACGCGGTCTTTTTAAGACGATGTGTTTTACCTCCTTTCTTACTTTGGGCAGTCCGATGACGATCATTTTATTCATCGGAGTTTTTGCGACAATGACCGGCACAAGCCTAACTCCAGAAGAAATGGCAGTAACGGTGTTCGGAATTTTTACTGGTTCAGTTTTGTGGGCTTTGATTTTGTGCAGCACTGTTTCAACCATCCGTCACAAACTTTCAAAAACCTGGATGGCGCGAGTTAAAATTCTTGCTGGCACAATCATTGGCAGCTTCGGTATTTACGGAATTTGCAGCGTTCTTTTGTCTTAAGACTTCACTTTCAAAATAACTAAAATAACCAGTTCAGAAAGGGGAAGATGCGAACTTTAGAAGAGTTATAATCATAAATTGCCGATTGCGTCAAAGACGTAAAAACAAATTTGGAAAAATTACTAACATCTAAATAAACATTTGGCGCAGCACTTGCCGCGCCTTACGTTGCCAAGAAAACATCCTTGATCAGAGCGGTGGAAAATGGGGCGAAATTTTTAATAATTTAAAATCAGGAGTAAGATGACAAATCATCAAACAATTCAAAACTTGGAAAAGCTTTTAGCCAACTCCTACGTTTTATCGTTAAAGACTCAGAATTATCATTGGAACGTGGTTGGAGAAAATTTTAAATCTTTGCATGAGTTATTTGATGCACAGTACGAAGAACTTGCGGATGCAATTGATGGAATTGCTGAGCGCATGAGAGCCCTAGGATCAAAGGTTGAAGGTACATTCGAAAATTTTTTGAAGCTGAGCAAAATTAAAAGCGGAGATAAAAATTTTAGTAAAAGCGAGATGATTCAGGATTTAGTTTTTGGCCATGAATTAATCGTCACAGATTTAAAAGTTGCGATCAAAGTTGCGCAAGATGAAGGCGACGAAGCAACCGCTGACATTTTCATCGGAAGAATTCAGTCCCACGAAAAAGCCGCGTGGATGTTGGTTTCAAGTCAATAATTTTCACGACGCCGATAAATAACAAAGACTGAACACGGTGATTTTGGTGGAGATTTTTTAGCGTTTGAATTTGAGAAAAGATGATGAAGAAATTCTTGCCCTTGCTGCGGTCAACAAGGGATCTTACCAAGCAAAAACACATCTCCTCCTCTCTCTTCATCAACAGTTGTCTTAATCATTGTTTGGCGCCCTACCCAGCCCTACGCTACTGCGCTAAAACTTTTGGTCAGCAGATTTAGCAAAAAATTAGGCCAGCGGGTGGATAATTTTTTGCCACATTTGAGATCGGATTAAGATTTTGAATCCAGTATCTCCAAAAAATTCCCAATAAAAAAGCTCCCCCAAAAAAAATTTTGAGAGAGCCTAATTACATCTGAAATTTCAGAGAGTTTAGTTTTTCGCAACTACGTTTGAAGCTTCTAAACCTTTTTTACCTTGAATAACTTCTAGAGTTACTTTTTGGCCTTCAAATAGAGTAGAGCGACCGCCGCTGGCTTTGATCGCGCTGTGATGAACGAAAACATCTTTGCTTCCTTCGATTTCGATAAATCCGAAACCTTTTTCGTCGTTAAACCATTTTACTGTACCGTTTACTTGATCTGACATTGTATTACTTTTATTGATAAAAAAATTGTGAAACGCGGAACGTTAATCCCGCAGAAGAATCTTCACAATTAAGACCGTAAGACGCCACCATTTATTTAAATTCTGCCAAAAATTAGATTAACCCAGATCAGTCGCTAGAATCACGCCGTTATCTCTGCTAAGCCTTAATTCTAATGACAGATCTGGGTTTAAGAAGCGCTCAAGGTAATATTTGTTGGAATCCCCAGACTTTCGATCACTACCTCGTCGACCTTGTTCCAATCAATTTTTTTCTCACAATTTTTCGCGTGTTTGCAAATAAAATTTCGTAACCACAAATCTTCCGAAGGCTTTTCTGGAGGGGCCGTAAAGTGAGACTCTAAATAAACTTGGTCGCCATCCTCTTCAATTTTTAGCGGCTGATTCACAATGGTAACTGCGGTGCCGACCTCAATTTTTGTAAAAAGAATTTCAATGTCTCTCGGGAAGAGACGAATGCAGCCGTGGCTGATTTCACTACCAATTGACCAGGGATCGTTAGTGCCGTGAATCACAATTCGTTGCCATTTTTTATTTCGAGAAGAATTAAGGCTGAGCGCGTAATTTCCGAGTGGATTATTCGGTCCGGGCCCAACAATTTCAGGCAGTAGCGGATTTTCTTCACGAATTGAATCAGGCGGAATCCAGTAAGGATTTTCACGCTTTTCCGCAATGTAAGTTTGACCAGTCGGAGTTTTCTGATCCGCCCCAACACTCACCGGAAAAGTCAGCAGCTCTTCTTCGAGATCTTCGGGAATAAAATAAAGTCGCGGCTCGGCAAGATTAATTACAATGCCTTTCGATTTCGTTTTTGGTAGAAGGTGCGTAATCGGTAAAATAATTTTTTTGCCCGCGTAAATTAACGACCGATTTTCAATTTCTGGATTAGCTCTCAGCAATTCATTCACCCCAAGATCAAAGCGTCGAGCCAGAATATTAAAGGTCTCGCCACGCTTTACTAAATAACGTTCAACAGAAATTTCTTCGGCATTGGCAGAAGAATGCAGCAATTGCAAAGTGAAAAAAATTACCAGGAAATAGTAGAGCATTATTCGTTTTAAAAAATTTTTGTGATTAAATCAAAATGACCAAAGCCGAAAATTATCAAAAGCAAAAAATGGATTTTCTTGACTCTCTGCAGCCAGACGATTTCAGGAATGGCGGCAGTTTTAATCAGGCCGAATTAATTATTGACGAGCTTTGTCACGCCGCAGCAGGCAAAGAAAATCCCACAGAATTTATTGAAAAAGCCGCAACGCATCTCTTCCGCGAAAATTCTCCAGCAGCAGCGAAAATGCTTCACCTCGTGACAAATAAAATAAAATCTATTTAGCCCGCAACAAAACTTCCGCTTAGATTTTAATTAGAATTGCAAAAGTATCTCGCTAAGCCTTAGTGCCAACGATGGAGCTGAGCTAAAATAATTCAGCCAACTTGCGATCGAGAAGGAGTTGGTTCAAATAAACTCCGGTATCTGCAACTTTTTTTGGATCGGATTCTTTTTTGTTTTCTGCAAAAAAAATGTCAGCGACGTAGCGGCCGTAAATGTCGGTTTTGATGCTTTTGACAATTAGGAAGCGCAGGTCTTTTAAAATTTTTTCCAGAGCTTTTTTACTCTTCTTGC
>CAMBXE010000052.1 GCA_945871805.1 Rhizobium sp. Q54
GGGCGCTCTCCTTACAACATGATTTTTGGCAAAGCTCATTTTCCTTTTGATGCTTTTTTGATTTAGTATCATGGATTTTTGAGGCCGTTAAATTTATCTGAAATTTCTTCTTAGCGTACGTTTTCGCGCCATTGGACTTCAGATCCCAAAAAGTCTCTGAAGCCAGAATTTATTGGGTTAAATCTGGATTTTTAGAGGCGCCCATTAAACGGAACGCCGGTTCCTTTGCTCAAAATATCCAAATATTCCTGATAGGCATAAACCCTATGACGATCCTTACCGGTAATCTCTTTGACGATGTTTAGGGATTGAAGAATAGCTAATGTTCGCAGCGTTGTCGGCAGTGATATGTTGCAGTCCTTTTTAATTGATGAGCTGTTTGTTATCGGATTCTTTTGAAGATGTCTGTAAACCATGCTTGCGCTAGAAGTTGACCTGTCTGATTTTTCGATAGAAACAAGATCTCTCTTGAAGAGACTGATAATGGTTTGTGCTGTAGCTATAGCTTGATTAGCTGTATCTACCACCCCAATTAAAAAGAATTTTAACCACGCTTCCCAATCGCCCGTTAGTCTAACTGACTGTAGTTGACGATAATACTCTTCACGATGCGTTTTGAAATATAGGCTGAGGTACAGCAATGGCTCTTTTAGAATGCCATTGGCACAGAGAATAAAAGTTATCAGCAATCTTCCCAGCCTGCCATTGCCGTCAAGAAAAGGGTGGATGGTTTCGAACTGAACATGAGCCAAAGCGGCTCTAATCAAGATTGGAAATCTTACCTTATCGTCATGTAAGAATTTCTCAAAATTATCCAAGCATTCCATCAAATGTTCTGGCGATGGCGGAACAAACATTGCATTGCCCGGTCTCGATCCTCCTATCCAATTCTGAGAGGCACGAAATTCACCTGGCTGTTTATTACTACCACGAGAATTGCTCATTAGCTTCTCGTGAATTTCTTTGATGAGTCTAAGTGACAAAGGAAAACTCTTTAAACGCTCCAACCCATAATTCATTGCAGAAACATAGGAAGAAACCTCGCTAACATCACCAATTGGTACATTGGGTGATTCACCATTCTCGAACAGTAAAAGATCCGACAAGGAAGATTGAGTACCTTCAATCTGAGATGACAAAACCGCCTCTTTGCGGACATACATGTAAAGAAAAAGCGAAGGATCAGGCAAGATTATACTAATGCCCTCAAGTCTTCCCAAAGCTGTATTTGCCTCATCCAACAAAGGATAAAGCTGATTCATGTCAATGTCTGGCTTTGGAGGTAATGGTTGCGGTATGTAAATATTGTATGATTCACCGCCAACCAAAGAGCTCTTGATGTAGCGACCTATGCGTTCTTTTTTATTACTCATAAGATTTATTTTTGATTCGAATGAGTTGCAAATTATTCAAAGCCTCTGGCGAGGCTTCTCCGTCATTTGTCATAAGCTTTAAGTAAAGAAAATTGGTATTTGTATTACTTAGCAAAAGTTAACTAACATGAAAGAAAGTCACAAGGAGTTAAGTAATGTAAAATCAACTTTACGTTAGCTATCGAAAATCGTGAAAACCCCCGAAGAACAGTTAACCAAAGTCCAACAGTCAATTTCTGACATTCTGCTAAACGCCCAAGAAGCGTGTTATAGCGGACAGAAAGTTAGAAAGGCCGAACCCTCGCAGTTTTACCCATTTTCCCAATTCTATTGCGACTCCTACTCCTCCCTAAACGCTTTGTAAGCCGAATCGGAAATCGGCGTGATTAAGTAAGACATTAGCGACCTTGCGCCAGTGATGATGAATACCTGCGCGGGCATTCCAGGATAAAGCTCAATCTTGCTTTTAAGCTTTGCGATGTCGCCTTCATCAACTTTCACACGCGCTAGAAAATAGGACTCCTTACCATCTTCGCTAATCACAATATCTGGCGAAACGTTCAAAACTTTACCATTCAATTTCGGAACTTTCTTACCTTTGTAGGCGGTGAGAATGATCTTTGTTTTTAGGCCATTATGAACCTCGTCAATGTCTTGAGGTTTAATTTTTGCTTCAATGATCAGGTCGTCATTTTGTGGTACAATTGTCATAATTTCGCCCGCAGGAGGAATGACAGCGCCGACAGTATGAAACTTAATATTCATCACCTTCCCCGCTACTGGCGCGAGGATTTCAGAACGCTGCAAAATATCTTTCGTGCTCGTTAATTGGTTGGTCAGATTAACAATTTCAGTTTCAGTTTCTTTCAACTCATCAAGAATTTTTGACATGTCCTCGTAACGATAAACCTCGATTTGTTTTTCTGCTGAGGCCTTTTCAGATGTAAATTGATTCACCATCCCCGTCATTTCAGTAACCTGCTTTTCCAACTCATATTGCCTGATTATCGGCAAATTATTTTCGCGCACTAATGGCTTAATCATTTTTAATTCTTTGCGCAGAATTTTTAGCCGTCTTTGCGCAGAAATTTCTTGCGCTTTGAGCGACGCGATCTTGTCTCTGAGCGACTTTATCTCTTCTGAAACCTTGCTTCTACGGCTCTCAAAAAGTTTAACTTGGTTGCCAATCACGGCATCCAATCCCTTCTCATCCTTCGAAGAAAAATTACCGATTTCAGCAAAAAGACTTTTGAGATTTAGAGAGGCTCTACCTTCTTTTTCCGTTAGTAATCTTTCACGCTGAATTTGCATCGCCCACAGATTTTTCATCACGATTTCTTGATCGGATTTCGCCTTCACATCATGAAGATAAAGCAGCACTTCACCTTCCTTTACCACCTGACCTTCCTTAACTAAAATATCATCAATAATTCCACCTTCGAGATGCTGAATAGTTTTGTGATTGAAATCCAAAACGATCGTGCCGTCAGCAATTGAGGCCGATTCAATTGGCGCAAAAATTGCCCAAGAAAGAAAAATTATGGAGAAGATCAGAAGGCTGATGAGGCCTCGTCTAATCGGCTTGTGAGCGATATTGTTACTTTTCAATTTTCAGAATCTTTTTCGTTTCATCGAAGGCAGAAATTTCACCATTTTTTAAAATCATAACCCGATCACAAAATGTCGCGATTGATGGTTTGTGAGTGATTAAAATCACCGTTATCTTTTGAGCTTTAAAATGTTGTAAAACCTTGATTAAAGCATCTTCTCCTTCGCTATCTAAATTTGAATTTGGCTCATCGAGAATAACTAATTTTACGTCACCGAAACAAGCGCGAGCAAGAGCAAGCCTTTGTTTTTGTCCGGCAGATAAATTTAGCGAATCCTTGTCCATCATGGTCTCGTAGCCATTTGAAAAAGTCAGAATCATTTTGTGAATGCCGCAAATTTCTGCTACTTTGATCACCTCATCATCAGAAACTTCTTTGTTCATGCGTGCGATATTTTCTTTGATCGTGCCTTTGAACAACTCAATATCTTGCGGTAAATAACCAATAAATTTTCCAACTTTTTCAAAATTTTGATCAGACAAATCAGCGCCGTCAAAACGAATACTTCCTGAGCTGGGTTTAATCACGCCAACCAAAAGTCGCGCTAAGGTTGTTTTGCCGGAGGCGCTTGGACCAACCACAGCCACTGATTCTCCGGCGCTAATTTTGAAGCTCAAACCTTTGATTAAAATGCGGTCAGACTTCTCCAATTTGTAAATCAATTTCTCGACAAGCACATCACCTTGCATTTGCGGCAGGGCAATTTTTCCATCGCGATTGGTGAAATTTTTTAAGGTTTCGTTGAGGCGTTGGTATGACTTGCGCGTAGTCACTACAGACTTCCACAAGGAGACGGCCGAATCGAAAGGCGTCAGAACTTTTCCAGAAAGAATTGAGACGGCGACAATACCGCCAGAAGACATTTTATTGTACATCACCAAAACCGCACTCACCGCGGTTACCGCCATTTGGATTATAAGACGCAAAGTTTTGGTGATCGCAGAAATATTGTGACTTCGTGTTGCCAACTTACTCGACAGATCAACAAATTTACGATTAGAACTTTGCCAATTTTGTTTAATATTTTCGCGCATTCCCATCGCTTTGATGCTTTCAGAATTGGCTGAAATCATTTCAAAATCGCGCGTTAATTCGACTTGCGCTTCGTTAGTTTTTTCAATCAGAGATTTAGTCATCTTCTCGTTAATCAGCGCCATCTTCAGCAAGATCAGGGCTCCAACTAAAGTAACCACGCCGTTAAGTGGATGAATAAAAAAAATCACCACCAGAAAAATTAACGCAAAAGGGGCATCAAAAATTACACTAAGATTTGGACTGTTGATGAAAGATTTAATCACCTGCAAATCGCGTAGATTTTGATTTGAAAGATTTTTTGCCGAACAATTTTCAACAGTAAAATCGAGAAGAATTGGTGAGATTTTTTCATCAAGCCAATTGGAGATATGTAAAAAAATTGATGAGCGAACCGCCGTCAAAATTCCTAGAAAGATCAGAAACATCAGCATGATCAGAGATAGGAAAATCAAGGTCTCGATGCTATTACTCGACAAAACGCGATCCAAAACCTGCATCGAATAAAGCGAAGCAGAAAGAGTAAAAAGATTTATGAATAAGCTAAAAAAAGAGGCGAAAAGAAAGGTGCGATTACAACTTTTAAGAACTGACTCTAGCGGGGTTGTTTTCATCAAATCTCCCCGAGTAGAAATTTTATTTTGTAGTAAGCGTTGGTCAGGTCGGATTGTGAATTTATTAAGGAAATTTGTTTTTCATTTAACTCAATTTTGGCGCGCAAAAGTTCGATTATATCTTCAGTGCCGGCGTCAAATCTTTTGGTTAAAATTTCAGCTCGCTCTTTTGCCAAGCCAAACAGGCTCTGGTTTGAAGAGGTCATGTTTAAACTTAGTTCATATTCCTGCATTGCTTGGCCGACATCTTTTATTAATTCATCTTTCTCCACTTCAACTTCTTCGCGCGCTGCCGACATCTCGTTTCGTGTTTTATTGAGGTTGGAATATTCAACGCCCTTTTGAAAAAATGGCACCGAGACATTGAGGTAAACTGAGCGATTTTGGAAATCCTGACCATTCAAATAAATCGCATTATTTTGACGGCTGATTGATCCAACAACAGAAACACTCGGCGAAAATTCTGACTTCTGCACACTGTAAGAAGATTGCGAAGCGAGATGTTTGAAGTGGTAAGATTTTAGATTTTCATTATTGGCGATCGCTTTCTCGACAGAGGTTTTTTCATCAAATTTTTCGGGAGTGATTGGCGGCAAATGTAATCCGAAATGCAAATCTCCGACAATATTGCGATAGGCAAATTTAGCCTGCATGAGTTTAGACTCATATTCAAAACGCCGCGCCTTTACTTGCGCTATCTCATATTCAAATTTTATAGCATCGCTTTTATCGATGACGCGTTTGGTTTTTCTGGTGGTAGCAAGTTGCGAAATTTCTTCCGCCAATTCTTCACTATTTTTCTGAATTTTTAAAAGTTGTTCGTAGCGAAAAAGATCGCAGTAAGCCTGCACCACTTTGAAAGAAATTTCCTGCTTTTTGCTGCGATTTTGTGAGGCGGCAGAATTAATTTTGTAATCAGCCTCGTGCATTTTTGCCACCGATCCAAAGCCATCAAATATTGGCTGCTCTGCGCTTATTTCTTCGATGCGATTACTGTTATAACCCCTGTTAACGCTGTTGGTTGCCGCGCTACTTTTTCTCTGACCATATTGCCCACTGGCTTTTACACTAGGCAAAAATTCGGCGATCGCTTCATTCTTCAAACTTTTCGTGGCTTCAAGTTTGTAGTCTTCAGCTTTGATTGTTTTGTTGTTGGATTTGGCGATGTCGATTGCTTCCTCGAGGCTTGTGGCTGAAGCGCTGGTGGAAAGAAGGAAACAGAAGATGGGAAGCAGAAGGCAGACTTTTATGGTTTTTGTTTTGAGGTGTATGGCCATGTATTAACTAAAAATAAAATCCTGCTCCGCCATTTGAATCTGCTGATTAAGTTTGATAAGAAAGTCAGAGTTGAGATCGTCAATCAAAGTTTGATTGCCTTCGAAACGGAAGCTCAGGTCGTCGATTG
>CAMBXE010000053.1 GCA_945871805.1 Rhizobium sp. Q54
ATACCTTTTCATTACCTGCCTATATTCAAATTGAGTTCCTGGATACTCATTAGACATGTAATTACACTCCTTAGAAAACATTAGGCGAGCGCCACCTACAAGCCCCTTGCTATTAGTGACAACAATGATTCTTCCTTTGCGATCAAAACCACTTTGCGATTTTTGAAATAAACCGCGATCAGCATCTTTAAACTCTTCTAGGTACGCATTTATTCTCATATCAACAAACTCTGAAATAAGTTTCGCGTCCCGCGTGAAAAATACTTTGTAGCCATATTTATTTTCCTGCACCAAATCGGGATTTTGGTTGTAATCGTCATAGATAAAATCATCGCCGCGATAATCGACTTTGTAATTACTTAGCGCGACGTCGCCTTTAGCAGCATCACTGATTATTTTTTCTACTTCTTTTTCGTTGCTGTAGGATTTGTCGAGCGTGTCAGCTTTTAATTGGGTTGATTCTTTCATTGATGTCTTGATTTGGGTTGGTTGATTTAGTTAAATATCGAGTTTAATTCCAAAAACTTTTTGCTCGAATAGTCCGAAAATCACTCTTTAAATCCATCCAGTCTCAAAACAAGAAAACATTCTTTAAGCAATTGTTAGCAAGAGCGACCTACTCACAGAAAATTTCTTACTACGTCGCCATTTCGCTTTTTGGCCGTAATAAACTTTACCGTCGAAAATTAGAATCGCGTAATCGCATTGATCCAACCTACCCGCAACGATTCTACAAAATCCGCAAGCGCCATCAAAAAATTTTACAAAGAAGAGCTTGGCAACAAAAACTCGACCTCGCCAGATCTTACAATCTTTTCTCTACCGTCTTGATGGGGCTAGTGGCAATCTGGGTAGTCATCAATGGCTTCATGGTCTACAATGAATTTTGGCGCAACCTTAATCGTCAAATCCAGTTCCAAACCTCTACAGTTGAGAAGGCAACTTCATCATTAATGAGCGCTGTCGACAATTACCTAAATTATGTCGGCGACAAATTGTTCACCCTGAAACAAGAACAAAATCTTACAACCATCGCCGGCTTCACCAAAAAAACTGCGAGTCTCGATGCCTTACAAAAAAACGTCTCGTCTTGGATCAGAATGAGCTTCGTCGACAAGAGTGGAAAAATCATCATCGCTGCCGGCAAAATTCTTGAAGAACCTCTCGATCCGCCAGAATATTTCAACATTCCTAAGGCGATGAAGGCGCCTGCGTGGCGCATCAGAACTGGTAAAATGACTCATGTCGAAACTCCAATCTCATCCTACAACGCCTTGCCTGTTGCGATGCGCATCGATTACGACAATCTAAAACCAATCGGAACTTTCATCGCGCTAGTTCCAACTGAAGTAATTCAGCGCCAAATTAATTGGGTGTTTAATGATGAAGATATTTGCTACATCACCGTCAATGAAGATTATGATTTGATCGCCAAATCAACGAGCATGGACAATGAAAATTTTGACAAGAACGCCCTAAAATCTACCGAAATTTTAGACGGGATTATCACCAATCCAGCCGAGCTTACTAACAATCCATTGCCCAAAAAATTTAAAATTGGTCAGTGCACTTTTACCCATTACCAAAAAACCCTGGGCTACAATCTAATCATCGTCACCGGCTTCCATCGGGAGCAGATGCTTAGAAATTTGGGCTTTCAATTATTGATGTCTGTAGGCCAATCAATCGCGCTCACCATAATGTTTATGGCTCTGATTAAATTATTCCGTCGCGGCAGAATCAGTCCATTCGTTCGCGAATTAACTAGATCAAAAGTTGTTGCCGAATCGGCCAATGTCGCAAAAAGCCAATTCCTTTCCAACATGAGTCACGAGCTGCGCACGCCGATGAATGGAATCATCGGGATGAGTCAGGCTTTACGTGATGCCGGCACCCTGAAGGGAGAAGAGCTCGAGCAAGTAAACACAATTTTCCGCTCTTCTGATGCGCTGATCGTCATTCTCAATGACATCCTAAATTTCTCCAAAATCGAAGCGCGAAAAATTGTCATTGAATCTGTTGTCTTCGACATTCGTGATTTAGTCGAAGACGTCGCCAACCTAATGTCTTCAAGCGCCGGCAACAAAGGTTTGGAAATTATTACCAGCATTGACGACGCCGTGCCCTCATCATTAATCGGCGATTCGGGCAGAATCAGACAGGTGATGACCAACCTCATCAACAACGCCATCAAATTTACTTACTACGGAGAAATTTTCATCGACATCAAGCTCAAAAAAACTCAAAGCAATCTCTTCTTCATCAACTTCAACATCAGAGACAGCGGCATTGGCATTCCGACCGAAAAAATATCAACCATGTTTACCGCCTTTACTCAGATCGACATGTCCACCACCAGAAAATATGGCGGCACCGGCCTTGGCCTTTCAATTTGTAAAGAATTAGTGGGAATGATGCATGGCTCAATTGGCGTCATTAGTGAGCAATCGAAGGGTTCAAATTTTTGGTTTACACTTCCGTTACAAATTACCGAATCCGACGCAGACGAAAATTACGAGACACAAAAAGAAGAGCTCGTCGGCAAGAAAATTGCTTACGTCGAAAATAATGCAGTTGCCGTCAAAGTTTTCGGAAATTATTTGGATCAATTAAAGCTAGAGCGCCAAATCATTAGCATCCCGACTGACATCGAACGAATGTTGCAACGCATTGATTTTGTAATTTTAGAATTAAGCAAACTCGAAACCATCGATGCAATTCTTCTCAGCAGCAGCCCTCAAACTAGACTAGACGTAGTAACGCTTGTCGAGGCAATCAAAAATAATGAGAAGTTCAAAAATGTTCCGTTAATTTTGATGATTTCCATTTACGATAAAATCCACATTCCGCAGAAAAAATTAAAATTGTTTGATCACATTCTAATCAAACCAATCAAAAAAATGCGCTTGCTGCTCGCATTATTTTCCACACTCAACATTGAACATGACAAGGAAGTGGAAGAGATAACTTCTACAAACAAAGAACTTTTTAATGACAAGCATCTCAGGCTTTTACTCTGCGAAGACAACGAGGTTAACATGAAGGTGGTGTCGACTCTTTTAAAACGCATCGGCGTCAATCCAGATCTCGCCGAAAATGGTCAGGAAGCGGTTAACAAATTTTTGCACGTTAAGTATGACGTCATTTTAATGGATTGCATGATGCCAGTAATGGACGGCTTCCAAACCACTAAAAAAATTCGTGAAATTGAAAAAGAACAAGCCGTTACTAAACCAACTTTAATCTTCGCACTCACCGCTAATGTCGGAGAAGATGACAAGAATAAATGTCTTGCCGCCGGCATGAATGACTTCATTCCAAAGCCAATTAAGCGCGAAATGCTGGAAGAAATTTTTAAAAAATGGAAACAAATTTAAATGCCAGAAAAAGATTTTTACCAACTCTGCGAATCGGCTCTAATTAAGCTCTCAACCGCAATCGAAGCTGCCGACAAAAACTCACAACTTGACGTCGAATATTCCGACGGAATTTTGGAAGTCGTAATCACCGCAAGTAAAAAAACTTACATCATCAACCGCAATTCCGGTAATCAAAAAATTTGGTATTCTTCGCCTTTTTCCGGCGCGGATTATTTTTCTTTTGATGAAAAAACGAAGGATTGGCGAGATGCGAAAGGCGAAGAATTAAGTAAAAAATTATTCTCTGAATTATTTTAATGTTACCCCGACGAATGCCGGTTTCCATGGCGTCGCAAGTGCATTTGACGAGATGGACCACGGCATTCGTCGGGGTGACAACTAAAAAATAACAAAAAACAAAATTTAAAAATGACAAAAAAAATTCTTCTAATTCCTGGCGATGGAATTGGCCCAGAAGTAGTTGCGCAAGCTAAAAAAATTCTCGATTTCTTCACAAAAAATACTGACAAAAAATTTGAAACCGAAAATGCACTACTCGGCGGATGCGCTTACGACGCGGTTGGAACGCCATTTCCAAAAGAAACAATCGAGCTCGCAAAAAAATCCGATTCAATTTTGCTTGGCGCAGTTGGCGGTCCGAAGTGGGAATCTTTGGAGTACAAACATCGTCCAGAGCGTGGATTGCTCGGTATCCGCAAAGAGTTAGAGCTTTTTGCCAACCTGCGTCCCGCAAAAGTTTTTGATGCATTAGCAGATAGTTCAACCTTGAAACGCGAAGTTGTTTCTGGCCTCGACATTATGATTGTACGCGAACTTACCGGCGACCTTTACTTCGGCGAACCACGCGGAGTTACAACCTTGGCAGACGGCAGCAGACAAGGCGTCAATACGATGACTTACAATTCAAAAGAAGTTGAACGCATCGCCAAAATCGCTTTCGATTTAGCGCAAGTTCGTGGCAAAAAACTTTGCTCAGTCGACAAAGCTAACGTCATCGAAACCACCGAAATGTGGCGCGAAGTTGTGACGGAAATTGGGCAAAAAAATTACCCAGAAATCGCTCTTTCGCACATGTATGTCGACAATGCCGCAATGCAGCTGGCGCGCAATCCCAAGCAGTTTGACGTGATCGTAACAGGCAACATGTTTGGCGACATTTTATCTGACCTTGCTTCGATGTTAACTGGCTCACTTGGCATGCTTCCTTCTGCCTCACTTGGCGAAAAATTTTCTCTCTACGAACCAAGTCACGGATCCGCGCCAGACATCGCCGGCAAAGATCTCGCCAACCCACTCGCAACAATTTTAAGCCTGTCGATGATGTTCAAATATTCTTTCGGATTCATCAAAGAATCGGAAGCGATTGAACAAGCGGTCGCGAAAATTTTAGATTCTGGAATTCGCACCGCCGATATTGTTAATCCCTGGGTTAAACCTGGGATTAAACCCGGGATTAAGACTAACGAAACTAAAGTCTCATGCTCTCAAATGGGTGACAAAATTCTTGGCGAACTAAAAAAAATCTGTGCGTAAAAAATTATTACTAATTTCTGTTTTACTTTTTTGTTCCGCTTTTTCGCGTCCAACAACTTTTAACGATCGCGCAACTTGCGAAGAAACTAAAGGCGTGTGGCGTCAATTCGGAAATAGCTGTGTCGATGAATGCGAGGCACAACTTGATGAGTTTGCAGTCTGTACCGACATTACTAATTCTGCTTGTGAATGCGGTAAATCACGTTGCTGGAATGATAAAATTAAAAGCTGCGTAGCCTTGAGTGATTACAAAAAAATCTTCGTCGTTAGGCAAAAAGAAGAGAAAAAAATTGCCGAAGAAGCTCGAAAAAAACGCGAAGAAGAAGCGGATAAAAAACAAGAAACCATCATCAGCAATGTTGTAAAAACTCTCGAAGCAAAAACTGCAACTAATGCAACTACGCCGACCGCAGAAAAGCCGCAAGAGAACCAGCCGGCACAACCCCCATCGCCAGTCGTAAGTAGCACACCACCAACAATTCCACCTTTATTTTTGCAGCAAGAAAAGGTGGTTCAAGACGCTCAAAAAAAAGAGGAAAAAAATAATCCTGTGCAATCTCCAACAATTTCAATTCCTGGATTACCGTTTATTCCCCTGCCGCAGTAAACCCAGGTCACTTTTTTCTCGTCCCGAATTCTTAAACCGTCACCCTGAATTCTTAAACTGTCACATTCTTAAACCGTCACCCCAAATTCTTAAGCCATCACTCCGAACTCTTAAACCGTTGTCACGAATTCTTAAGCCGCTACCCCGAATTCTTAAACCGTCGTCCCTAATTCTTAAACCGTCGTCCCGCACTCTTAAGGGCACCTCTAAAAATCAACCAATCCCAATCCAACTCCACAATCTCAATATTTTATCGAATTTGATTCTTGTTTAAAAAGCTTTCAAAGCCTTGATATAGTTGGTTTCGCAAGGAATTATTTCTTCATTTAGTTGTTGTGATTTACTA
>CAMBXE010000054.1 GCA_945871805.1 Rhizobium sp. Q54
CACTTCGGGCTAGATCCAAAATTATCGAAACAGATGAAGGAAGATTACTTCTCAAAATTTGATCCAGAGCGCTTGGTTGTAGGGAATGAGGCTTACGTGATTTACGATTTGTTCTGTCGTGACGCTGAAAATCCGAGTAAGGAATTTGAAAGTTTGAGGAAAGAGTTCGTGCCAAGAATCCAGCAATCATCAGCTGCGGAGAGCGATCGCACCAAAGCTCTGATCTCAGGATTCGACAAAGTTCTTGGTAAAGTTTCTCTCGAAGCACTCGACCTTGCTGAGCCAGAAAAACCATCAGCAAGCCCGAAAAAAACTGATTTTGAAAAGCTCGCACAAGTTAGGGGCAGTAAGTTTAATGAGGTTTAACCGTGTCATTGCGAGGAGCGTAGCGACGCGGCAATCCAGCTTGTTCGCGAGTAAAAATGGATTGCCGCGCTGCGCTCGCAATGACGTTACGAGTTCAGTTACATAATATGCCTTATGCTCAAAAAAGAAAAAGTAAAAATAATCAAAATATCATGTATCCGCTAAATTACATCGAACCAGTTTTTCGTCCTCCTAGTGAATGGAAGTCTTTGATCCTGCAGGTCACCAACGGTTGCTCTTGGAATAAATGCACATTCTGCGACATGTACAAAGATGAGCAAAAGCGCTTCAAGCCAAAGGCGATTGAAGAAATTGAGGCAGAGTTGAAATACCTAGTTCAAAATAATTTTCCGGTTACTCGCATCTTTCTTGCCGACGGCGATGCCACAAGTCTTTCGATGAAGCGGCTGAAAGAAATTATGCAGCTGATTAACAAATATTTCCCGAACCTGCAGCGCGTTTCTTCCTACTGCCTGCCTCGCAATCTGCTCAATAAATCCGTTTCTGATTTGCGTGAATTACAGGAAATGGGTTTGAAAATTTTCTACGTTGGTTGCGAAAGCGGCGACACAAAATTGCTTAGTCTGATAGAAAAAGGCGAAACTTTTGAGTCATCTCTCGAGGCTTTAAAAAAGATCAAAGAGGCGGGAATCAAAAGTTCGGTGATGATTTTAAACGGCCTCGGCGGCCCAAAATACAGCGAGCAACACGCCCTCGCCTCCGCGGAATTAATGAATCAAGCGCAGCCAGAATATCTCTCTACTTTAGTTCTAGAATTTCCCTTCGGATCAAAACGTTTCGAAAAAGGATTTAGCTCTCATCTGAGCGATTGGAAGGAAATGACGCGGCAAGAATTATTCCAAGAAATGCGCCTCTTGCTAGAAAATCTGAACCTAAATAAAACCATCTTCCGCAGCGATCACGCCTCTAATCACCTGGTTTTAAAAGGTATTCTCGGGCGGGATAAATCTAGGATTATTAGCGAGATTGATTCGGCGATTCGACTGGTTTCTTAGTCATCAGCAAAGTGATCAACGGCAACAAAACCCAAACAGCCTCCAAAATGATGAAGGGAATAATGTGCTCAACCACTGCGTAATAAAGCAGACAAGAGCCCCCGGCTAAGTTGAGTAGCTTATATTTTGCAGAATCGCCAAACCCACTTTTAAAAAGAGTGATGGCAAGAGCCAGAATGCATAAAATGCTTCCGACGATTCCTACGTAAAGTTGCATAAAGTCGTGATTATTGAATGAAGTGATTGGATGGTCACTCCAGTTTAATTAAGAATAACATCAATAGAAACATGACCAAAGTCGGAACAATAAATAAACTACCAATCGTCAAACAAGTTGAGTTCGGACTCTACCTAGACGGCGGCGATTTGGGCGAAATATTAATGCCTTCGCGCTACGTCCCAGAAGCGTTTGAGATTGGTGACGAGCTAGAGGTTTTCATCTATTTAGATTCAGAAGATCGTTTAGTTGCAACGTCAGAAACGCCATACTGCGAAGTCGGAAAATGCGCTCATCTAGAAGTTACCTCAACTAGTTCATTCGGCGCTTTCCTGGATTGGGGACTGCCTAAAGATTTACTAGTTCCTTTCAAAGAGCAGTTAATTCCGATGCTCGTCGGCAATTTTTACGCTGTGTTTTTGTACATCGACGTCACCGGACGCATTGCCGCCAGTAGCAAGCTCAGCAAATTTATGAAGGAGGAAGATGGCCACGATTTCCTCAAGAATCAGGAGGTAAGTCTGTTAATCGCCAGACGAAATGACTACGGCTACAAGGCTGTGGTGAATAATGAACACATGGGCCTCATTCATAATATCGACATTCTTCAGCCGATAAAAGTTGGCGATCGCATGAGCGGCTACATTAAAAATATTCGCGAAGATGGTAAAATTGATCTCGTCCTTCAAAGCCAAGGTGGCGAGGCCATATGCTCTCTTTCGGAAGATATTTTAAAATGGATCAGAGCCAAAGGCGGCAGTTTAGATCTTACAGATAAAAGCTCTCCAGAGCTAATCTATGAAGCTTTCAAGGTCAGCAAAAGCAACTACAAAAAAGCCATCGGCAAACTCTATAAAAAACGGTTAATAACTGTTGAGAAAGATAAAATAATGCTGGTTTAGAACGAACAAAAAACTCATCCGCGAACCTTGCTTCAGCTCTATCTTATATCGATCGATCTCCAATTTTTTTTGTAAATAAAATGTCCAAAAGCTCTTCAAATTCTTCAGACTCATCATTCAAGTTCGAACAACCTAGTGAAGAGGAAATTTCCGATCAGGACTTTTATCGAAGAGAAGAGCTTCACCAAATATTTCAGCGAGAAGAGTTTAAAAAATTCGCCTTAGATAATGGATTTGACGCCTCAAGTGAGTTCGACGATGAAAGCTTTTATAAATTTGGGGCAATTATTTCCGGGGATGAGGCCCTCTACGACAAAATTGCAAAAGTCATTTCAAAACGGATAGAAGAGGCGATGGAAATTGAAGAATTCACCGAAGAGGAATTAAAAATTCTAGATGAATCTCTAGATGGGGAAGAAGCCTCTGAATCTGGCGAATTACCAGCTGCTCAACTGACTGATGAAAATCTTGAACCCTTCAGAAAAATCGTCGAGAGAGAGCGTTACTACGACACTGACGAGACATTCTTTAAAAAAATTAAGCATGAAATCGTCACTGCAAATCAAAGAGACACAACTGCTTTATCTAAAATTTTTACACGTTTTTTAAACGAATTTAATGATGACCTTAACGGTGACGATTGCGATATCTTCGCTCCAGACTGGTACAAAGATTTAATGGGGCGTCAGCAGGCTTTTATCACTGAAGCATTACAATTTGCCTTTAAGATTTTGATCACTACAACGCCGCCCCCACACGAAGAAATCACACTTAATTTCGACTAAATCCAATGTTTAAATTTTTCGAATTACGCCAATTTATCTTCGGATTTTCTTCAGTTACAACCCTTGGCCTGATTGGTACCAAACCACCTTTATTCAGACCAAACTCGAACAGACCACTCCCTAAAAAATTTACAAACAACAATGAAAGACCAAGAACATCGTCGCAGTCACCAAGAAAACTCTCCTAGAGATTATTCTTCATCATCAGAGCGTCCACGCCCTTCACGCCCAGATTCTCGCAGCTCATTTAAACCAAACTCACCAAGAAAAAATTCATCAAAATTAATCGGACAAATTTTTGGCTTAATCTACAACCTAGCTTTGCTTTACCTCGTTTACGATTTGGTAAAATCAGGTTCTGAAAAATTAGCGCTGGGAATTTTTGCGCTTAACGTTGGGTTAGTTATTTTTGCCGTCATCTCTAGCAAAAGATCATTCAAACATAAATCACACAACAACTCTTACAGAGACGGAAGAAACAGATCTCCTCGTCCTTCTCGCCCTTCACAATCAGCTGTTCGTTAGTTGTCATCCTCTAATAAATGCCGTCCCGCACTTGTTGCGGGGCCCATGCTGTCGCGAATTCTTAATTCAAATTAAAAAGTTAGACCCCGCAACAAGCGCGGGGTGACAGGCTGGCTGTTCTTTAAAAAACTTACTAAATTAAATAAAATAATGACCTCATTCCAAGACCTTGGATTAAATCCAAAACTCCTTGCAGCACTTGATGCTAAAGGCTACACAATACCTACCCCAATTCAACTTCAAGCCATTCCTCACTTACTCGAAGGTAAAGATCTTTTGGGAATTGCCCAAACCGGAACCGGCAAAACCGCCGCTTTCGCTCTACCGATTTTACAAAATCTTGCCAACAGTAACATCACCGCCAAAAGCGGCTGCATGCGCACTTTGATTCTGACTCCAACTCGTGAGCTAGCTTCGCAAATCGCTGAAAATATTGAGCTTTACGGCAAAGGTCTTGGCCTGCGTCACGCCGTGATTTTCGGTGGAGTTTCTGAGCGTCCGCAAATCACCAACCTGCAACGTGGTCTCGATATTTTGATTGCCACCCCAGGACGCCTTCTTGATCTAGCTACTCAAGGCCACGTTCGCTTCATGAGCTTAGAAATTTTTGTTCTTGATGAAGCAGATCGCATGCTCGACATGGGCTTCATCAACGACATCAAAAAAATCATCGCCAAACTTCCGCCAAAAAGACAAACTCTTTTCTTCTCTGCGACCATGCCTGAAGTGATCACCGGCTTGGCTGATTCGATTCTTAACAATCCGGTAAAAATCGAAGTGACTCCACCGGCAACAACGGTCGAACGCATCGAACAAAAAATTAACTTTGTCGAAAAGTCCAACAAGTTAGCACTTTTAAAGCGCGTCGTGAAAGAAGAAGCTGCAACAAGCGTGCTCGTATTTTGCAGAACAAAACACGGCTCAGATCGCGTTGAAGAATTTTTGGAACGTGGTGGAGTTACTGTTGCAGCAATTCACGGCAATAAATCACAAGGCGCTCGCGAAAAAGCTTTGGGCAGCTTCCGCGAAGGACGCATACAAGTTCTAATCGCTACCGACATCGCTGCACGCGGCATCGATATTCCTGCGATCAGTCACGTTATTAACTACGACGTTCCGATAGATCCTGAAAGTTACGTGCATCGCATCGGCCGCACTGCACGCGCAGGCAGAGAAGGAATCGCGATTACTTTTTGCGATCACTCTGAAGTCAAACTTTTGCAAGCAATCGAAAAAACCATTAACTGCAAAATTCCTGTAGACGAAACTCACGCATTCCACGATGTCTCAGCGGCACCTTCTGGGCGTGACTCAAGACGCGACGATCGTGATTTCGATTCAAGTCGTGGCAAAAGAACTTTTGGTCACTCACTAAATAAAGAACGCAGACCCTCTTCGCCAAGAGGAAGAGATGACAAAAGAAGCGGCGGCCCAAGAGAAGAGCGCGATCCATTCAATAGAGATGATCGCTCTACCGACAGAAGACGCAGCAGCACTTCTTCCGATCGCCCAACAGACAGAAGGCGCAGTGAGTCTCCTGAAAGAAAAACTGGCGGCGGATTGCTTGGTTTCATGGGCATCGGCAAAAAACGATTTGGTGAAAAATCTGACGCAAGAGGCGGCAGAACTTCTCAATCAAAACCAGCTGGCTTCGGTTGGTTCGGCGCTAAAAAATCAGATTCAGGTGAATCGAGAGGCGAACCAAGATCTAGTTCTTTTGGCAACAGAGAGCGTTCATCCTTTGACAACAGAGAAAGAGCTCCGCTAGGCAACAGAGAAAGACCAGCTCCACGTGGCGGCGACAGAGAAAGAAGCGACCGTCCGCGTCTAGGTGGTTTTGGAGAAAGAAGCGAGCGCCCTCGTTCAACTGGTTTTGGCAGCGGTAGCGGCAGACCTTCATCCGACAGAAGCGAACGTCCTCGTTCATCAGGTGGATTCGGCAGACC
>CAMBXE010000055.1 GCA_945871805.1 Rhizobium sp. Q54
AGAGAAAGAGAGAAAAAGGGAGAGAGGGCATGCCCCCTTTTTTTAAGACGCTCTCTCCCTCCTCAAATTGATGGATTAAAATTATCCAGCGAAAGTGAAAACTTAAGCTTGGAATTTTATCAACTTGAAGAGGGAGAGAGTGTCTTAAACCCAGATCCGTCATTAGAATCATGACAGTATCTCGCTAAGCCTTAATTCTATTAGTCTCGGACGAGCACCGCACCGGAAGCGTAGCATGCATACGCTGACGGAGCGGAGCAGAGAACGAGGCTAATAGAATTAAGGGTTAGTAGAGATAATGGCGTGGTTCTAATGACGGATCTGGATTAAACTCTTCATCAGCTCCTCACTCGGCTTTGGCTTTTTTCCGAACCAAGCCTCAAAGCCTACCAGCGCTTGTTCGACGAGCATGCCAATTCCAGTCACGATTTTATTCCCACGCATTTCGGCGGATTTTAGCAGTTCGGTTTTCAGCGGTTTGTAAACGATGTCGTAGACGATCGCGGAATGTTTTAAGTTTTTTAAATCGAGATTCAGCGCCTCTTGCTCATTTATTTCTCTGGCCATTCCAAGTGAAGTTGTGTTCACGAGTAAATCACAATCGCCAAGTTTTTTTTCGAAATTTTCTCTGCTCAAAAATTCAACGTCAGCGAAATTTTTTTCGGTGCGATTAGTTAAATAAATTTTTTTCACACCAGATTTAAGAAGACCGTAAATCACAGCCCGAGCAGCACCACCAGCACCGACAACAAAAATATTTTTTCCACGCAAATCAAAATCTGGCTGCGAATTTTTGAGATTTTGTAAAAAACCAAAAACATCAGAATTAAGCCCGCGTAATTTTTTTTCAGGCGTAATCACAACAGTATTTACCGCGCCAGTTAGTCGCGCAGTTTCGTCAAGCTCGTCACAAATTTCAAAAATTTTTTCCTTGTGAGGAAGGGTAACGTTGAAACCTGCAAAGCCTTGATCTACCAGCTTTTGCACCGCTTCGCGCAGCTCATCTTTTTGCACGCGAATCGCTTCGTAACTTCCTTCAATTTCAAGCTGCTGTAAAAAAAAATTGTGAATTTTTGGCGAGAGCGAATGCGAAATTGGATCGCCGATTACGGCAGCTTTAATCACGCTTTTTCTCCTTCGATTGAGCCTTCTGTTTTTGCTTTTTCTTCCTCTTCTTTTTCTTTCTTCGATTTGCCGCGATCAGGCATGTATGGCTCTTGCACTGGAATTTTAGTTTTCTTCAAGAGGCGCGTAGTGAATATTTTTTCTTTGAAATAAATAATTTTTTTCGCACGAATTGGCGGCTGCGATTCGATCAAAATAATCTGATCTTCGCGCGCCATTTGAATCACTTCTTGAGGCAGAAGCAGCGCGCGCTGCACATCTGAAACATTTAACGAACGTGCGCCGGGATTGAGATCGAGATATTTCGGCTTGTTGTAAGAAACTTGAGTTGCGGTTTTATTGCCGAGAAGTTGCGAAATCAGATTCGCCGTTTCCATGTTATTCGCGGCAAAAGTGATTCGGTAAGTTGAGTTCGAAAGGAATGAGTTCATGCCACTTTCTTCGTAAATTCCTTTGAGCTGCTCGGTATCTTGAATGATTAAAAACAGACGTACGCGATAACCACGGAAGTAGGCAATACCTGCCTGAAACTGTTCTAGTTTTCCCAAAGTTGGGAATTCATCCATCAGCATTAACACGCCAAATTTTTCATTCGGACGCGGAGTGTGAGCAGTAAAAAACGCCGCACATTGTTGATAAAACATACTTACTAAAGGCTTGAGACGCGTGATATTATCTGGTGTTAAGCCAACGTAGAGAGTGTGCGGTAAAAGTTTGAATTCGTGTAAATTAAAATCAGAAGTCGCGGTTGTGGTGTCGATCAAAGGGTTCGACCATAATTCAAGAGACGAGTTGGCTGTAGATGTAACCGAGCCCCGCTCTTTATCCGGCTTCTGCAAATAAGAGGCGATATTCATGTAAGAAACCGGGTGAATTTTTTTGCCCATCGTGTCGAGAACTACGGCCAAATTATAAACCACGTCATCATTTCTAAGTGTTCTTACCACCTCACCAAGACTCGCCGGCTTGTCTTCAGCGACAACGAGGTAAAGCATAATTCCCGTCAATAAAGCGCGCGCTTCATTCTGCCAAAATTCCTGTTCGGGCAAAAGAAAATTACAAATTTTTTGTACGTCATCGACCATCTGACCAGGCTTGTTGCTGATCCAATCCATCGGATTGTAGCAATGCGAAATTCCGTCAGGATCCGCCGGATTCCACAAAAATACTTTCTGCTTAAGATGCTTGCGACGCCAGCCAGAAGTGAGTTCGTAGTTTTCCAACTTGATGTCGTGCACGATCACCGATTGCTCCCAAAATAAAAGATTCGGAATTACGAAACCCACACCTTTACCCGAACCCGTCGGAGCAAAAAGAAGAATATGTTGAAAGCCATCGGCAATCAAAAATTTACCCGAAAGTTTGCCCATTAAAACACCCTGCTTCGCGCGCATTCCCATCTTTTTGATTTCCTTAACAGTTGCCCAATGCGCACTGCCGTGAATAGATTCTGAGGCCACGAAAGGGCGCCAATCCATTATTGGGGCGCGGAAGGTCCAGCCTAAACCAAGGAGCGTGAGATAAGGCAAAACTGTAGTGACCCACAATTTCCACACAAAGCCGTTATAGCTTGTGGCTGTAATCTTCGAAATGTTATTAAAATAAAATTTCCAGTAAGCGCCGAGGGTGTCGTAGATGTAAATGAACTGCTTTAAGAGCGACAGATTTAGGTAGGCTTTGACGATGTCCCACTTGCCGGTAACGGTAAAAATAACGAGCGTTCCGGTGACGTAAAAACAAACAGCAAAAACAAAGAAAATCAAAAAACTGATGATCACAAAGTTTCGCAGATGCCTTATTGCTGGATTATCGCTTGTTGAGGACATTAATTTTCGATTAAACTTCTGGCCGCCAAAACCGCTTCCACGCTGATTTCTTCGCCCGACAACATGCGCGCAATTTCTTGTTCACGATCTTGTTTGTCGAGCTTTTTAATTTTGGTTTTCGCCTTGTCGCCAGAAATAATTTTACTGATTTTAAAATGATTATCGGCCTTTGAAGCAATTTGTGGCTGATGCGTAACAACCAGGATTTGTAATTTTTCTGACAAGGTTTTGAGGCGCTTTCCCACCGCGTCAGCTGTGCTTCCACCAATTCCAGAATCTATCTCATCAAAGATCATTGTCGGCACTGATTTCACATCGAGCAGCGCAACTTTAAGCGCGAGCATGAAACGCGAAAGTTCACCGCCGGAAGCAATTTTGGAAATGTCATCGAAGGAATTTTTGTTGAGAGACGCGGTGAATCGAACTTTCTCGTAACCAACTTGGGAACATGTTTCAAGACCGTCGCAAGCAATATCTACAAGAAATTTTACCTCGCCCATTTTCAAAAATTTTAACTCTGCCTCAACTTTCTCCGATAAAATTTTTGCCGATTTCTTTCGACGCAAAGAAAGTTCGTCCGCAATTTTTTTGTAATCATTATTTAGCGCCAGACGTTGATTTTCAAGCTCGCAAGCCGCCGCCACTTCATTCGAAAGCAGTTTTAACTTCTCTTTCGCATCAAGAATTATTTGCGGCAGTGAATCGATTGGAACGCTAAATTTTCTGGCAAGAGAGCGAATAAAAAAAAGTCTCTCTTCGATTTCGTTAAGATTATTTTCACCAGCAGAAATTTTTCTGACGAGGTCGTGAATGTTTGAAATCGCCGAATCGAGCTCGTCATTTTGTCGGTCAATTTTTTCACTTAAGCCGTCAAAATCTTCGCCGAAATTTTGATTCCGAATTAAAATTTTTTGCGCCGAGATCAATTGCGAGTTGGCTTCGACTAAATGCAATTTCAGGTCACCAGAGAAATTTAAAATTTTTTCTTTGCTGATTAAAAAATCTTTTTTGGCGATTAATTCGCTTTCCTCATCCGCCTTTAACTCAGCAGATTCAAGCTCTTGCACCACATGCGTGAGGTAATCTTTTTCTCTTTCTGCCGCTTCTTTTTTTGCTGCAATCTCGGCAATTTTTTTCTCAACTTCGCGTAAATTTTCGTAAATTTTTTTGAGATTTTTTAACAGATTTCCGTTAACAGCAAACTCATCCAAAATACTCAAATGAGCGCCTGGATTAAGGAGCCCGCGCTGATCGTGCTGACCGTGAATTTCAACTAAAGTCTCACCAACTTTTGCCAAAAGATTCACCCCGATCGCGACGTCATTTACAAAAATTTTGTTAATTGAATTTTCGTTAATTGCCCTGCGGATCCTTAGAAAATTTGGGCTCTCAGCATCAAGTAAATCATTTTCACTGAGAAAATTTTTACAGATTTGATTTTGCGAAATGTCGAATTCTGCCGCAACTTGCGCCTTGTTTTCGTCCGAACCAATCAAGCGAAAATTAGCTCTAAAACCAATGGCCAAGCCAAGAGCATCAAGCAAAATCGACTTCCCAGAACCGGTCTCGCCACTTAAAATGCACAGACCAGATGAGAGGGCGATTTCCGCTTTGTCGATTAGAACAATATTGTGAATTGAGAGAGAGGTAAGCATCGTTCGCAGAGATAAATCCGAAATTTAAAATCTAAATAATGTTCGCACTTCACCCGCAATTAAAGTCTGACACTCACTTTATTTGCGACCTGCCACTTTCTTCGCTGCTTTTAATGAATGACGCGAATTACCTCTGGCTAATTTTAGTACCAAGAAAGCCTGATTTAATTGAGCTCACCGATTTGTCTTTTGCCGAACAAACGGAAGTTTTGCGCGAAATAAATTCCGTCGCCGAGATTTTAAAAAAAGAATTTAACGCCGAAAAACTAAACATTGCCGCCCTTGGAAATGTCGTCTCGCAACTACACATTCACGTCATTAGTCGCAAAAAAAATGACGTAACTTTTCCAAAGCCAGTCTGGGGAAATGCACCGGCGAAACCTTACGAGACAACAGAAGTCGCGGCCTTGGTGCAGCGGATAAAATTTAATCTTTTAACTTAATAACCAGACCCCGCAACAAGTGCGGGGTGACAAGTTGGGAGCGTGGGGTAACAAGTTGTGAGTGCTGGGTGACAAGCCGGGAGCGTGGGGTAACAAGTTGAGAGTGCGGGGTGACAAGCTAGGAGTGCGGGGTGACAACTGAGAGCGTGGCGTGACAGACTGAGAGTGCGACGTAACAAAATGAGAGTGTGGTGTAACAGACTGAGAGTGCGGCGCGAAAGGCTGAAAGCCCGAGGTAACAAGTCGGGAGTGCGGCGTTACCACTGGGAGCGTGGGGTAACAGAATGCAAGCCAGACGTGACAGACCTTGAGTGCGGCGTGACGACTGGGAGCGCGGGGTAACAGACCTTGAGTGCGGCGTGACGACTGGGAGCGTGGGGTAACAGACTGTCACGCTGGATTCCTCAGTCTATCGCTCTCGATTCTTCAGCTTGTCACGCCGCACTCACGGCCTGTAACGTCGGGCTTGCAGCCTTTCGCGTCGCACTCAGATTGTTCAACAAAATCTTGTGTCCCTCATTTCTCACCCCTCAAACCTTTCACAAAAAATCTGGCTAATCTGAGCCAAACTTCCT
>CAMBXE010000056.1 GCA_945871805.1 Rhizobium sp. Q54
GGGCGCTCTCCTTACAACATGATTTTTGGCAAAGCTCATTTTCCTTTTGATGCTTTTTTGATTTAGTATCATGGATTTTTGAGGCCGTTAAATTTATCTGAAATTTCTTCTTAGCGTACGTTTTCGCGCCATTGGACTTCAGATCCCAATTCCAACACTATCCACAACGCCACTCAAAGCGCTACCAACAACACTCTACCTAACTTTTCTAGCCATAATTTCTCCGTCAATTTAAATTAAAATTAGCTGAGGAAGAATGAGCTAACGCTCATTCTCTTTCAGCTTTTAAATTGACACGGAGTGGTGGACGTTCTCAAAAAATCAGATGCCGGAAAGCACGCAAAGGTTATTTGGGCTGGCATTCATGGTATCTGCATTTTGAGTTTAACAAAAAAGCTGGATGTAGCTGGAACAAAATCCATCGAAACTCTAACCGATATGTTAATAGAAAATTATCTACTTGGCCTCTCAAAATGATCCGCAAATTTATCTCAATTCTAGCCTGTAATTTATTGCTAGCTTCAGGTTCATCTCAAGCGTCTGAATTACAAAATGATGGTGAGTATGTCGTGATTTTACACGGCATCGCTAGATCAGAAAAACACATGAGGAAGTTAGCTACATACCTAGAAAGAAATGGGTTTGATGTAATTAACTTAAACTACCCATCTACTTCTTACAAAATCGATGAATTAACCGATATCATAAACAAAGAAATTTCCATAAGAGTTACCGAGGATAAGCCTCTACACTTCATTGGATACTCCATGGGTGGATTAATGGTTCGTACGCTGATCAATAAATATACCTACAAAAATCTTGGAAGAGTCGTTCAATTAGCCCCTCCAAATCAAGGAAGTGAAGTTGCAGATTTTGTTCAAAATTTTTGGCCTTATCAAAGAATCTTCGGCCCTGCAGGACAACAACTCATCACCGACCAAACTGAGATCAAACACTTATTTGGAGATGTTAATTTTGAACTTGGAATCATCGCCGGAAACTCAACAATAGATCCGATTTCATCACTCATTCTTCCCGGAGAAAATGATGGGAAGGTATCGGTTGAAAGCACCAAACTAAAAGGAATGAAAGATCACATAGTTGTTGGTGCTTCGCACACCTTTTTTCCATCAAACAAGGATGTACAAAAACAAACTTTGCACTTCTTAAAACACGGCAATTTTAACCACTAAACTCATGCAAGACCAATCGCACTTACTAAAATCAAAAAGATTTCTTCCTCTTTTTATTACTCAATTTTTTGGCGCTTTTAACGACAATGTTTTCAAGAACGCTTTTCTGATTTGGTTCACTTACGACATCGCCAATAAACTTAACATGAATGCGCAATTGATGGTCACAATTGCCTCTGGTTTATTCGTTTTACCGTTCTTTCTATTTTCTTCTCTAGCTGGTCAAGTCGCGGATAAATTCGAAAAATCAAAGTTGGTTCAAATCATAAAAATCGCTGAAATTGCTATCATGATTTTTGCATTTATTGGCTTTCATTTCGAGAGTATAAACCTGCTCTTAAGTTTAATTTTCCTAATGGGAGTTCATTCAACTTTTTTTGGACCACTCAAATACAGCCTACTCCCAGAGCATTTAAAAAATGATGAATTGATTAGCGGCAATGCACTAATTGAAGGCGGAACATTCTTAGCAATTTTACTTGGAACAATAATTGGCGGAATCGTTATCAGATTTGCAAATGGGGTTGAGATAATTTCATTCTCAGTAATCGCTTTTGCACTGATCGGCTGGATCGCTAGCCGCTCCATTCCAACCTCACCATCCGCCGACTCACGACTTAAGGTCAGCTTCAATATTTTTTCTCAAACCCTCAAAATCATCAACTTCGCAAAAGAAGAAAAAACCGTCTGGCTTTCAATTATTGGCATCTCGTGGTTTTGGTTTATTGGAGTCACCTTCCTATCACAATTTCCTACATACACAAAAGACATCATCAACGGCGATGAATTTATCGTCACCCTCTTCCTATCTATCTTCTCGATTGGTATTGGAATTGGTTCGGTAATGTGCAATAAATTACTTAAGGGCCAAATCAATGGAAGGCTTGTCCCATATGGCTCAATCGGTATCACAATTGGCATCGGTATTTTTTGTATCGCTAATTATTTTTACACCACACCAGAACAAATAATCAGTCTCGGAGAATTTTTCTCTAATAGCTGTTACAGTTGGTTAATCATTCTGGGCTTATTGGTAGTCGCCATCTCCTCAGGTATCTACATAGTACCACTTTACGCCATCATGCAGCACCGATCTGAAGCAAAATATTTATCGCGCATCATCGCCGCCAACAACGTGCTCAATGCTCTATTTATGGTCATGTCCAGCGTTGTGATTGTTGCCTTAATACAACTCAAATTCGACTTACTTCAAATATTTTTACTACTCGGAACCACCAACATCTTAGTCTTTTTTATCATTCGTAAAATCGTAAACCAAAACCTTAATCGCCATGTTTAAATACCTACTTCGCAAGCTTCTAACAAAAGCATATAAAGTCGAAATCAAAGGCATCGAAAACTACAATAATGCCGGAAAACGAGTTCTGATTATCGCCAATCACTTATCATTTTTGGATGCAATTTTACTCGCGGTTTTCTTACCCGATAAACCGATGTTCGCCGTAAACACCTTCATCTCTCAACTATGGTGGATGAAACCATTTCTTAAATTGGCCAACACCTTCGCACTTGATCCGACAAACCCCATGGCCGTTAAAAGCCTTATTAACGAAATCAAAAAAGATAAGAAGTGCGTCATCTTCCCCGAAGGAAGAATTACCGTTACTGGCTCATTGATGAAAATCTATGAAGGCCCCGGGATGATCGCCGATAAAAGCGACGCTACAATTTTACCGATCCGTCTTGATGGCGCTCAATTTTCACCATTTTCACGTCTCAGAGGCAGAGTCAAAATCCACCTCTTTCCAAAAATAACTTTAACAATTCTACCTCCACAGAAATTCGAAGTAGCCGCAGAGATTACAGGAAAAGATCGTCGTGCCGCCAATGCTGACAAGCTTTACGACATCATGACTCAAATGTTATTTGAAAGCTCAGATTATAAAAAAACATTATTCACCTCACTTCTTGATGCGCGCAAAATTCATGGAAATGGTCATCAAATTATTGTAGATATTGAGAGAAAACCACTGACCTACAAACAACTAATTCTGCGTAGCTTTACTCTTGGAAGAAAAATTGTTCAAGAGACTGCGGAAGGCGAATATGTTGGCTTGATGATGCCAAACATGAATTCAAGCATCGTAACATTCTTTGCTATGCAAGCCTTTGGTCGTGTACCGGCCATGCTAAATTTTTCCACCGGTGGTGCTAACTTTATTGCTGCATGCAAAGTAGCAAAAATCAAAACCATCTACACTTCAAAAAGATTTATTGAAGGTGCCAAATTACAGAAATTAATCGATGCTGCGGGGGCTGAAAAAATCAAAATAATCTACCTAGAAAATGTCGCTAAAAGCATAAACGTTTTAGATAAAATTCGCAGTTTATTGGGATTCACTTTTGCCGAAAAATTCTATCAAAAATTAAGCAATACTGATGCAAAGAATTCAGCCGTGGTTCTGTTTACCTCAGGTTCAGAAGGAACGCCAAAAGGCGTAGTTCTAAGTCACGAAAATCTTCAAGCGAATCGCTTTCAATTGGCCTCACGCGTTGATTTTTCCAGCAGAGATACTGTCTTTAATGCTTTACCAATTTTTCACTCTTTCGGCCTAACTGGTGGAACTTTATTGCCGATTTTATCTGGCATCAAAACCTTCTTCTACCCATCTCCCCTGCACTACCGCATAGTGCCAGAATTAGTTTACGACACCAATGCGACAATAATGTTTGGAACCAACACCTTCCTCTCTAACTACGCACGTTTTGCACACGCTTATGATTTTTATTCGATTCGTTACGTATTTGCCGGAGCGGAAAAACTCGATGAAGAAACACGCAAAGTCTGGTCAGAAAAATTTGGCGTAAGAATTTTTGAGGGCTATGGAGCAACTGAAACCTCACCCGCACTATCAACAAATACTCCAATGCATAATAAGCCAGGAACCGTCGGACGCCTAATGCCAGGGATTCAATTCAAACTCGAAGATATCGCCGGAATTACTGAAGGAAAAAAACTAATGGTCACCGGCCCAAATGTGATGAAGGGATATTTGTTAAGCTCAAATCCCGGAGTAATTACATCGCCGGAAAACAATTGGTACGACACCGGTGACATCGTAGCAATCGATGAAAAAGGATACATTTCCATCAAAGGTCGAGCAAAGAGATTTGCCAAGATCGCTGGCGAAATGGTTTCTCTTACTTCAGTTGAAACAAATCTTAGCAAACTTTGCCCACAAAGTTCTCACGCCGTTGTAGCAATTCCAGATCCAAAAAAAGGTGAGCAAATAATTTTATTAACAACATCTCAAGATTTACAGCGAGGCGACATCTCCATCTTTTTCAAAGAAAACCAAATTACCGAACTCGCGATCCCAAAAGAAATTATCTTTTCTGAAAAATTACCACTGCTTGGAACTGGAAAAATCGATTACGTTAAAGTGAAAGATATCGCACTGAGCTCTAATCATTTTCCGAGTTTCTCGTCAAACCATTTCCAAAATTCTTAAACGATGTCGAGGGAGAGAATTCGTGACTCGAAGCAGTATTAACAAGCGATTTCGAAGTTTACAATATGGGGTGAAATTGCATAAACAGGGTAAAACCACCGCGGGATTTTGACTGGAACATTGACTTTATTGATTGTAAGTCACTTTTCTATTTCCAGAAATGCCTATTTTTCTTAGAGGGCGTAAGGATGGCGATGTAAGTCAAAAAGTCTCTACTCATACTAAATAAGGCTAGAGATAGTTTTTGGGTGTCATTATTTTCTTTTTTACTTCCTCATCTTCGTAATAAAAAACCTTCTTTGAGATAATTGGCTGCTCACCGTTTCTTAGAATAATTTGTGAATCCGTGGATAGATTCATAGCTTCTTGCCAGGATATCAGTTCAAGATTATTAGATTTATTAAGACAAAGTTGTGATATGTTATTGGCAGTTTTG
>CAMBXE010000057.1 GCA_945871805.1 Rhizobium sp. Q54
AATAAAAAAATAAAAAAATGAAAAAACCTGAACTGCTTTTGCCAGCTGGCACCCTCGATCGCTTAAAAACCGCCATCCTTTACGGAGCTGATGCGGTTTATTGTGGAACTCCAGACATGTCTCTTCGCGTTAAGTCTGGCTTCACTTTGGAGGATGTTGTTGAAGGCATAAAATTCGCTCACGATCACGGGAAAAAAGTTTACCTCACGCTCAATCTTTTCTCGCACAACAAGGATATCGAGAAACTTCCCCAATTCATCGAAACCGTTAAGGCGGTAAAACCAGATGGACTGATTATTTCCGATCCCGGCGTTTTTCAGTTTGTTAAGGAGCACGCGCCAGACCTAGAGATTCATATCTCCACGCAAGCTAACGTTTGTTCTTGGTTGACGGTAGATTTCTGGGAAAAGCAGGGTGCTAGTTTAGTTGTAATGGCGCGCGAAGTGTCGTTTGAAGAGCTCGCGGTGGTTCGTGAAAAATGTCCGAATATTAAAATCGAAACTTTTGTTCACGGTTCGATGTGCATGACCTACTCCGGTCGTTGCTTGCTTTCGAATTTTATGGCCGAGCGCGGAGCCAATCAGGGCAGCTGTGCGCACTCATGTCGCTGGGGTTACAAACTTAAAATCAAACTTAAAGACAACACCGAACACGAAATCGAAATCAACGAGACTAACAAAGAAATGTTCGATTTTTTCCTCGAAGAAGAAATTCGTCCAGGTGCCTTGATGCCTTTTGAGGAGGATGTCCACGGGTCTTACATTTTGAACTCAAAAGATCTTTGTCTGCTGCCGAAACTCGACGAATACATCAAACTCGGACTCGATTCATTCAAAGTTGAAGGTCGCAATAAAACTGAGTTTTATGCCGGATCCGTTGCCCGCGTTTACCGAGCCGCGATCGATGATTACATGGCAAATCCTGAAACCTGGAACGCCAATGATTACATGGATGAAATCAACTCCGTCGCTAATCGTGGCTACACCCTCGCCTTCCACGACGGCCGCCTGACTGACCTCGCACATGATTACGAAAGCACGGGCTCGACTTCTTTTTACGAATATGCGGCGCGAGTTATTGGTTGGGATGGCGATGATTTAATCATCGAAGGCAAGAACCGCATGGATGCCGGCGACGTGTTAGAATTTTTATCTCCGCATCAACGCGAACCGATTTTGCTACGGATTTACGAATTCAAAAAGATCAAACAAAACCCCGAAGGTAAGTATTTTGATCATGAAACTTCCGACAAGCTTCATGCCGGCCAGAAGCCTTTGTTCAAAATTCCGGCGGCTGATTTCCACCTCTTTGAAACAAAAAATTCTTGGGAAAAACTCAAACAACTTCTCCCGCCACTTTCTTTGATTCGTAAAGAAAAAATGAACATCGAATCAGAGAAGTTGAAAGTGGAATCACGTCAACTCTCGCACCAACTCGAAGCTGGTGAAGTGCGTGAAATAAAATACGAAACCAAACGTAAAAAATATTTCGCCGCGCTTGAAGTTGCCCCAAATTCCCCTGGGCAAATCTCCCCAAGAACTCCTCGCATCGGCCAAGAAGGCTGCTGTGGCAAGGGTTGTAACGGCTGCCTAATTTTCTGGCACGACGACAAATACGCCAAAGCCCGCGAGATTTTGAAGACGAAAAAAATTGGTGAAATGTTGTAAAGTAAAAACAAAACCCTCGCTCTCCTAACTGTCACCCCGCACTTGTTGTAGGGTCCATGGCGAGACGAGTACGTAGTTTTATTTTAACAAAATATTTGTGATGAGATGGACCCCGCAACAAGTGCGGGGAGACAAACTGCAAGTGCGGGGAGACAAACTATAAGTGCGGGGAGACATACAACAAGTGCGGGGTGACAAACTAAAGTACGAAAATTTGGTTTGAGTTTTTTAACTACCCCAACCAAATTCTTCAGCGGTGAGAGCGGGCGATTTACTTGCTTAGCGGGTCAGATCTGAAAGGAAGCAGCTCAGGGTTTGCCTAAGTCGGGTCGCTCTCACTAAAATAATAAAATCCCCCCCCTCTCCCCCTTTTAAGGGGGAGGTCGCGCTTCGCTTGCGCCTGCAAGCTCCGCGTCGACAGAGTGCCCAGAACTAGCTTACGATTATTCCTGATGTCTTACTTAGTTTTAGCCCGCAAATACCGTCCCCAAAATTTTGATGAACTGATTGGACAAGAGGTCTTGGTTACGACTTTGAGCAACGCGATTAAAAATAATCGACTGCATCACGCTTATATTCTTACCGGAATTCGTGGTGTTGGAAAAACTACTACAGCGCGAATAATCGCCAAAACTCTTAACTGCGAAAATGCTGATGCACTCAAGTCTACCTCTAAGCCCCCCGTGGCTTGCGGCGAATGCGAAAATTGCCGATTAATAACGGGATCAAAACATCAAGACGTAATCGAGATCGACGCGGCAAGTCGCACTGGTGTCGACGACATTCGCGAAATTATTGATTCGATCGCCTACGCCCCCGTGTCTTCGCGTCATAAAATTTACATCATTGATGAAGTTCACATGCTGAGCAATAACGCGTTCAATGCACTGTTGAAGACTCTCGAAGAACCTCCGGCTCACGTAAAATTTATTTTTGCGACAACTGAAATTCGTAAAGTTCCGGTGACGATTTTATCGCGCTGCCAGCGCTTTGATTTACGTCGTCTCGATGAAAAAGAAATCGCCGCACATCTCAAAAATATTTTAGCGAAAGAAAATATGGAGGCTGAAGAGCTTGGATTGGCGCTAATCGCCAAAGTTTCTGAAGGTTCGGTGCGCGATTCACTTTCGCTACTCGATCAGGCTCTTGCCAATAATAATCACCAAAAGTTTTTACCCGCCGAACTGATCGAAAAGATGCTTGGCTTGAACGATAAAACAAAAATTCTTGAACTTTTTTCTGCTCTGCTTCGCGGTGATTTTTCAGCGAGTAGTCAAGTTTTTAACGAGTTTTATTCACGCTCATCCGACGTCTCTCAGCTTCTTCAAGATTTATTAGCAATCACCCACAAAACCACGTCCACCAAGCTTTTGAAGGATTACAAACTGGACGATTGCTCAAAATTTCAGCAAGATAAAATTCACCAAATCGCCAAAGAAATTTCTCTAAATTCACTGACAAGAATTTGGCAAATGCTCGTAAAAGGCGCAGCTGAAATCGCTTTTTCTTCTTCGCCAAAAATGACGTTTGAAATGCTAATGATGAGGATTTGTTACCTCGCCGCTCTACCAGATTTGAAACAAGTTTTGCTTACTGCGCACAACGACAAAAATCCTCCAGAGAGAAATCAAGAGAAAAACCAGGAGAAAGATATTGCTCAAAAAACCGATGAAAATAACGATGAACTCATCAACGACATCCTCCGTTCGTTCGAGGGATCAAAACTAATTTAAGCAAAAATGACCGAAGAAAGAAAAATCAAAGTTCTCATCGTCGAAGACGAAAGAGACATCCGCGAAAACATGGTAGAAATTTTGCGTGACGAAGGATTTGAAGTCGTAGAAGCAGAAAATGGCAGGCAAGGTTTCGAGGTTTTTTTACAACAAAAACCAGATGTGATCATCTCTGACATCATGATGCCAGAAGTAGATGGTTACGGCCTTCTGAGCCTCATTCGTGAAAATAAAAATATTCGCAATAATAACGTGCCATTCATTTTTCTTAGCGCTTTAGGTCAAAAAGAAAATGTGATTAAAGGCGTTAACCTGTCAGCGAATGATTACCTGGTGAAGCCAGTCGATTTCGATTTGATGATCGCTAAAATTAGAGAAAAAACCGTTAACGCCTCACGCGTTGCCGAATCACACGATCGCACCATCAAAAACATCAAAGACCAAATCACCGTTATTCTTCCCGCTAATGTTTTCGCCTATCTCGACGTCATTACGCAAGTTTCTGAAATACTAAAAAAAGAACCGCATGGGCCATTACCGCATCGTAAATATCTCGAAGATTTCAACAAAATTTACCTCAATGCACTTAAGCTTCGGGCTTCAATTTCTAATTCTTTGGACGAGTCAGTAATCGATTACAAACTCAATACCAAAGAAGAAATTCTTCCACTTTTTACTTTTTTGTCCGAGTTAATTTCTGGCTTAAGCGATAAATTTAAAAACTCTATTCAACTAGAGAAATCAAGCGATGAAGACTTGTCGCTTAGAATAAAAATCGATCGCCTAACTTTGCTACATTCACTTCGCAAAATTTTCGCCGGCATGTTAAAAGCCGACCCAGCAGCTTTAATAAATGTAAGATTAATGCGCGATCACCTCGATCAAATGTTGATTATTTTTTACCTCAAATCCCAAGGAAGAAATGTGGAGAAAAATGTCAATTTGCGCAGCTCTATTAATGAACAAGAAATCAGTAAAATCCTTGATCAACAAAGCTGTCGTTTCGAAATAGATGACAGAAATAATGCGATCCTAACCATCCCATCTCACCGCTCAATCTTCTAAAATAATCGAGATGGAAAAAGCTAAAATTACCCAACGCAATCTGAAAATTTTTGGCCTAATTTGGTCGGCGATTTTTGCATTTTTGTTTTACAAACAAACTTGGTTTCCAACGATTTTTCTAATTTTGTCCATTGGATTTTTGTCAGTCTCAATCTTGCGGCCTGAGCTATTCACACAAATTAAGATTTATCAAAACTGGGTAAAGTTTGGAAATTTTCTTGGTAAAATTAACGGATTTTTAATCAGCTTTATTTTGTTCTACGGAATTTTTACTCCCACCGCTTTTATTCTCAGATTACTTAAAAAAGATCTACTCAACAAAAAATTAAATCCATCAGCAGCTAGCTATTTTATTGATCGAAAATCACAGCCGGGCGACATGAAAAATCAATTCTAACAACCGCAGATGTCGCAGAATTTTTTTGAAAAAAATCCCAAGTTAGTATTGATTTCAATCAACCTAATTTTTGTTTTAGTGCTAGTTTGGATTTTCAGACTTGAGATTTTTCAAGATGCTCAAAACTCAGAAAA
>CAMBXE010000058.1 GCA_945871805.1 Rhizobium sp. Q54
GATTGGCTTTGGAGGCTGTCCGCCAACACTTCCATTCGATTGATAAAGATCAGAAAATTCAGACTCCAAACTATCCCAAGGAATCAAGCGGGATAAAATCATAAGCTCATTTTTCTGATTCAACTGACCGCTCAACCTTGGTTGAAACAATTCTTCCTGACGATTATCAATCCGAGATGCCTTCATGACTTTTTTGCTGAATTTTACTAAAATTATTTGCCAGAAAATGAGGGGCGACCACTCGATTTCTGGCAAAAAAAGATAGTTAAAAAGTTCTGTGAAGGCAAGTGGAATATGGGGTGGGGAGGTATTTCAGGATGGACTAGTTAAGCGGCCTACAAAAGATCAACCACCTTCTCAATCATTACGTCTCCGAGCTCTTCGGGTGATTTAATCGCGGTAGAATTGCGGTAAAAATCGTCTGTACTGTGACCAATGCCAATGCCAACAATTTCAACCCTTCCCAGCTTCTCGATTTTTTTAATAACGTGATGCAGATGCTCGGTTAAAATATCATTGTCGTTAGCGGAATTAGTTGAGTCATCGACTGGTGTGCCGTCAGAAATCACCAGTAAAATTTTTCTTTTTTCACTTTGTTGCATCAGACGCGAGCGCGCGAAGAGCAAAGCTTCGCCGTCGATATTTTCTTTGAGAACGCCTTCTTTTAGCATTAAGCCGAGATTAGTTTTTGCCTTTTTGAACTTCTGATTGAAGTGCTTGTAAATAACGTGACGCAACTCGTTAAGACGTCCGGGATTTTTTGGTCGACCCGAACTTTCCCAGAGTTTACGAGCTCTCCCGCCTTTCCAATCTGATGTGGTGAAGCCAATAATTTCAGTTTTGACAGAAAATTTTTCCAAAATTTCGGCAATAATTTCGCAAGCGAGAGCGGCCATAACGATAGGTTGGCCGCGCATCGAACCCGAATTATCGAGAAGAATAGTTAGGCAAGTATCTTGATATTGGTGATTTTTACTACTGACCCAAACATCGTCGGAAAGAGGGTTTGTAACCAATCGCGTGAGTTTTTTACGATCCAAAATTCCGCGCGAAGAATCGAATTCGAGAAAAAAATCGCGCTTAGAAAGTAATTTTCTTTTCAATTTCAGCGTCATTTTTTTGGAAGCCTTGTCGAGCTTGGCGATCTTCAAATCGAGCTGATTGCGTAATGTTTCCAATTCCTGTTTGGCGATTAATTTTTGCGGAAAAATTACTTCGTCAAATTTTGTCGTGTAAATTTTGTAAGCGTTTTTGAATTCGATTTTATTTTCTTCGACAGTTGATTTTTCTAGGCAGATCGTGGCCTCACCCTTTCCTTCCAGCTTTTTCATTTCAGAAATTTCCGGCTGTTTTTGCGATTCGCCCTCGCCTTCTTGCTGTTGTTCTAAAAATTTTTCTTCCTCGCGACCTTCGACATTTTCCTGATTCGAGCTTGGTGAATTATTTTTTGATTCACTTTTTTCTTTCTCTTTCTCTTTTTCTTCCTGCGCTTCTTGCTCATTTTTTAACATCTCGAGAACCTTTGCTACTCCTAGGGCGAAGTCTAGTTGGTTTGAGGTTTTTTTGCTGAGATTCTTGATTTCTTTGGTAATTTTTTTGTTCAGATTTTTTTCGAGATTGCTGGAAAAATCTTGAGAAAAAATTTCACTAAGAAGGATTAAGGAAAGATTTTCTGCACCTTTTAAAAGATCCTCTCTGACCTTCTCTAAAATATTTTGCGCCGCGCCACGGTAGATATTTTTTACCTCGGCGATTACGCGGATTTTTTCGAATTCATCAAAAAATTCCTGCTCACTTTCTTGCCGATGAATTGTTGAATCGTGAAATAAAATGTAGCACGCAGCTAGATCTACAGAGGCCCGGAAGTGATTAGAAATCTGCGGAACTTCGATTCTTTTCTTGTCGGCAATTAATCTTTGATCCCAGGTAAAAAAATTATTTTCTATTTCGTCAGAAAATTCGACCTGCACCGATTCATCCGCCACTAGGGCGCGCAACGTGTTGATTAAAACTTCTTTGGTTTGTGAATTTATTTTTGACATCGCTTCAAAATAGAATTTGCCGAGCCGTTATTTATTAATTCGCGCGCTAACTCGATCCCCTCTTCAATTTTATTAACCCGACCTACGAGCTTGAAAGCAAAGGCGGCGTTAAGCACAACAATATCTTGGTAAGCAGATTTTTCGCCTTGCAAAAGTGCGATTAGTTTTTGCGCGTTATGTTTTGGATCAAAGCCGCGCAAGGCTTCGAGAGTAACTTTTTTCAGACCGAATTTTGTTGGATCGATGATTTCTTCGCGACCGTTGTGAAGCAAATAAGAATTGTCGGTGAGCGTGATTTCGTCCATTCCGTCGAAACCGTGGACAAAATAACTTGTCTTGGTTTCGACTCCGCTTAACCGGCGACAAGTTTCCATTTTTTGCATTACGTCGCGACGAGAAACGCCGATTAGTTGGAAGCGCGTGTTGGCTGGGTTAAGAAGCGGTCCAAGGAAATTAAAAATTGTTGGAACAGCGAGAGATTTTCTAATCGCCGCAACGTTTTTCATCGCCTCGTGAAAAAAAGGGCCAAAGATGAAAGCGAGATTTTTTTCGCGAAGATTTTTTTCGATTTCACCGACGTCGGGAGAAATTTTTATTCCAAGTTCAGAAAAAATATCTGCCGAACCCGAAAGTGACGAGATCGCTTTATTTCCGTGTTTTGCCACCGGAATTCCTGCGGCAGCAATTACAAAACAAACGGCAGTTGAGACATTAAGAGTCTTAAGTTTGTCGCCACCAGTTCCGCAGACATCAATCGCATTTTCTGGTGCAGAAATTTTCTTTGCTCTTTTTTTTAATGAGGCAACGGCGCCAATAAATGCATTAGTTGGAAGGTTTTCTTCGTTGAGTTCGAGGAGGAATTTTTTGATCTCTTCTTCGCTGATTTTTAGCTCAATGATTTGATCAAAAATTTCTTCGAAATTTTGGGTGGTGAGGTTTGTTAAATTCATATTTTTAGCGCTGAAATGGACCCCGCAACAAGTGCGGGGTGACAGATTTGAGGTGCGGGGTGACAGATTTGAGGTGTGGAGCGAAAGAGTTGAGGTTGGGGTTTGCAGAGTTTAGGTTCGGAGTGGTAGAGTTGAGGTTGGGGTTTGCAGAGTTGAGGTTCGGAGTGGTAGAGTTTAGGTTCGGAGTGGTAGAGTTTAGGTTCGGGATGACGGAGTTAAGGTTCTGGTTTGCAGAGTTGAGGCTTGGAGTGAGAGAGTTTAGGTTTAGGGCGAAGGAGCTTAGAGTGAGTAATCTAAAAGTGTCACCCCGCACTCGTTGCGGGGTCCGTATAATTTTAAATTAAATCCAAAAAGTTTTTAATAATCGCGTGACCATGCTCTGAAGCCACGGACTCAGGATGAAACTGCACGCCGAAGATTTTCAATTTCTCGTCGGCAACGCCCATTATTATTCCATCTTTTGTTGTCGCGGTAATTTCTAAATTTTTTGGACAAGTTTCTTTTTCAATAATCAACGAATGGTAGCGCGTAGCTTTGAATGGAGACGGCAGGCCTTTGAATAAATTTTTACTTTCGTGAAAAATTTCACTGACTTTTCCGTGCATTGGATGGGTTTTAATAATATTGCCTCCGAAGCTCTGGCCTATTGTTTGATGACCCAAGCAAACGCCAAAAATCGGGATAATTCCTTTCAGCTTCTCAACTATTTCCAAACAAATTCCCGCTTCGTTTGGGGTGCAAGGTCCGGGTGAAAGTACGATTCCGCGCGGGCTCATTTTTATAATTTCTGCAACGGAAATTTTGTCGTTACGCTTCACGATTACTTCCTTTGCACCGGCTTGTATCAAGTAGTGGTAGAGGTTGTAGGTGAAACTGTCGTAGTTATCGATTAGGAGGATAGTCATTTGATCAATTAAATTTAATGCTTCGACAAGCTCAGCACGAAGCCACTATTTTCTACTTCTTTTTTAGTTTTTGATTTCTAGCTTCCCGACCCGTTGTAAACCCCTACAAATCAAGCTGCTACAGCCTTACTCCTATCTTCAAAAATCTACTAAAATGACAAAGAAACCAATTCCATTGGCAGAAAAAACGCTTGACGAAAAATTAGATCACACCGTCAGCGCTGAATATTCTTCTGACTCGATCAAAGTTCTCAAAGGCTTAGATGCCGTTCGTAAACGTCCGGGCATGTACATCGGCGACACTGACGACGGCTCTGGTTTGCATCACATGGTTTATGAAGTTGTCGATAACGCGATTGACGAAGCTCTTGCTGGGCATTGCGACGAGGTCTTGGTTGCTCTTAATGCTGACGGATCCGTTACCGTTCGCGACAATGGTCGCGGCATTCCTGTCGACATCCACAAAGAAGAAGG
>CAMBXE010000059.1 GCA_945871805.1 Rhizobium sp. Q54
ACGAAAATCATCTTCGACAATCTCACGAACGGAAAATGGCGAAATCCAATTCCGAGGTTTGCAGGAAGTTTGGCTCAGATTAGCCAGATTTTTTGTGAAAGGTTTGAGGGGTGAGAAATGAGGGACACAAGATTTTGTTGAACAATCAATACTGCCGAAGCATCAATTACAATTTTGTTCTGCATTTTAAATATCCTCGTTTCTCCGCATTTCAATCAAATCATCCACTAGGCTTTTCTTGTGCTTTGAAGCCACAAGATTTTGAAGTTTCTGCAAAGACTGCTTTGGACTGTGAATTATTATGTCGTTATCCGCCGACAAAGTTAAAATAACTTCATCTCCCGGTTTTATATTTAACTCTCTTCTAAAAGTAGCAGGAATGATAATTAGCTTTATATTACTTAATAAGCATTTATAAAAACCATAATCAAAAACTGATTGACATAAGTGATGTAATATAGATAATAAACATTATCTAAGTCACTTAACTAATCTAAACTATTCTCAAAAGCAATATGACCAAAGTAATGATCGACGTCCCAGACAATCTTCACAGATTAGTAAAAACGATTGCGACTTCCCAAGGCGAAACCATGAAACATTTTGTTTTGAGAGCTATGGAGAATCTGGCAAAACAAGAAGCTAAAATCAAAAACGATAATTCTATTCATGAATTAATCGGTGAAGATGAAGCTGACAACTTTCTAAAACCTTATCTTTCAACGCTTGTTGCTAAAATTACCAATGGCGAAGAGAAGGTCATGAGCTCCGAATCATTTTTTAAGGAACTTGCAAAATCATAATCCCAGATGCGAGTCATTAAATATTCAGAGAGATTTCTAAAAGATGCTCAGCGCCTAAAAAACAAAAAAAACTTCAAAGAAATTGCCGATGATATAAAAGAGGTTGAAGATTGGCTTAGAAGCGGCGAAGTGAAGGGTGATTTAATTCCCGGATTATCTGGTTTGCAGATTTTTAAAATCAGGCAGAAAAATAGCTCAATTAACAGCAGTAAAAGCGGCGGATTCAGAATTATATATTATCAGATCAGAGAGGGTGATGTTATAGCGATGCTAACAATTTACTCAAAAACAGAAACAGAAAATATTTCAAAATCAGAGATTTTGGAAATATTGAAAAATCTTGACCATCAATAATCTGCATATGCGTAGAGACCTAAATAAAGTAAAGCATTCTGCCTCATGGAATAAGCATCGCGACAAGAAGCAGACAAGAGAGTTGAGTAAAAAAATTAGATGTCAGGTCGAAAAAGAAATCAGAACCTCAGCCTACGAGGCCAATTCTATAAAATTTGATCAATATAACCTTTGTGAAGTGGGTAAATAGGATTAAAATTAACTGCGTAAACACATCTCAAAATGACCAACAGTCTGCAAGCGCAAGAAATTAAGAGCTCTTCTTTAACCGCCATCGAAGAAATTATTGACGACTGATAAGGCGCGGCAGGAATTGGAGCTTGGTGTTAAAGTTCAGTTGATAAGATTTTCAGAATAATGTTGTTATTTGAGTATAATAATGTACAACATACTACATTAACTATTATCTAACGTAGTATATTCATAATTATAATCACAAATTAATTACAATGCTTGAAAGAAAATACTTATCAATTGTAGAGGAAAAGTTAAGCAATTTTTCAGCCGTAGGATTGCTTGGATTAAGGCAAATTGGAAAAACAACTTTAGCAAAAGAAATAGCGAAAAGACGCCCATCTATTTATTTGGATTTAGAAAATTACCAAGACTTAGCGAAGTTAGATGATCCCATTAAATATCTTGAGACTCACTGCGATAAATTAATTATTCTCGATGAAATTCATCGCAAGCCTGATATATTCATGACGTTGCGCGGCCTTATAGATAAAGGTCGAGAATCAGGAAAAAAATTCGGACAATTTTTGATTTTAGGTTCAGCCTCACTAGATCTCTTAAAGCAATCCTCAGAAAGCTTGGCCGGACGCATCACTTATGTTAAAATGAATCCTCTCGGCCTCTCAGAACTTCCTGATAAATATTCAAAAATTCATCCTTTGTGGATAAGAGGTGGATTGCCAGACAGTTTTTTAGCAGCGACTGAAGAAATTAGCATGGAATGGAGGCAATCATTTATCACAACCTACTTAGAAAGAGATATCCCGCAATTTGGTGATCTGCGCCTTCCTGCAGAAACATTGCGTAGGCTTTGGACTATGCTTGCCCATGCACAAGGAGATACTTTAAACGTATCTAAGTTATCGGGAAGCCTAGGGATAAGCAGCCAAACCGTGTCTCGCTATATAGATTTATTAAAAGATTTATTTTTGGTACGCAGATTGCAGCCTTGGCATAACAACCTTGGCAAGCGCTTAATTCGTAGTCCAAAAGTTTACGTTAGAGATAGTGGTATCCTGCATAGCCTTTTGAATATTCAAAATTTAGAGGGTATTTTGAATAATCCAGCAGCCGGAAAAAGTTGGGAAGGATTTGTGATCGATAATCTACTTGGATTTTTACCGATTGGGGCTGAAGCCTTTTTTTATCGTTCAGTTCGTGGGGCAGAAATTGATCTGATCATCAAACATCGAGATCAGCGCATCATGGCAATTGAGATTAAGCTTTCTTCTGCGCCAAAACTAGAGCGTGGTTTTTATGAAGCATGTCTAGATATAAACCCTACGCACAAATATGTGGTTTACGATGGAAAGGAAAGCTTTCCCATGAAGGAAGGAGTTATTGCTATTAGCTTGCCAGAGTTAATAGAAAAAATTTCAACATTATAACCTTTGTGAAGTGGGTAAATAGGATTAAAATTAACTGCGTAAACACATCTCAAAATGACCAACAGTCTGCAAGCGCAAGAAATTAAGAGCTCTTCTTTAACCGCCATCGAAGAAATTTCCGAAGAAGTAATCTGGCTAGAAAACTTCACCTCAAAAGCCACCCAAAGAACCTACAAAGCCACAGTAAAAAAATTCTGCGCCATGTTCGAGATCCAAAACATCGAACAATTAAGATCAATCACATCACTCCACATCATAAAATTCCGTGATACCATGAAAGAAGCCGGAGAAAAGAACTCCAGCATCAATAACCGACTTTCCGGACTTTCTTCACTCTTCAAGCACTTAATCGAACGCCAAATCCTCAAAGCCAACCCCGTCTACGGCGTCAAAGCGATGAAGAAGAATTACCGCAAAGTACAAAGCCGCGCCATGGCTAGTGCAGAGATAGATGCCATCTTAAAACAACCCAACACCTCAAAACTCGTGGGACTTCGAGATAAAGCGATCCTCTCAATACTATTTAATTTAGGAACAAGGGTAGGGACTATCGCAGCGCTTAGAGGCAAAGATATCTTCGAAGAAAACGGCTACACGATATTCGACATGCACCTCAAGGGTGACAAAAGAAATCAGGTGGCGGTGAATTCTCACATTCAGGCTAATTTGAAGAATTATTTTGAAGCAATGGGCTATTACACCAAAGACGGCGAGGGTAATATCAAATTAAAGATCGCTGATGATTTGCCAGTGTTTCCAAGGATGTCGAATAATCCGAAGCAAAATGATACCACAAAGTCGATAAGTACCACTTCAATCTGGCGACTTTGGCAGAAATACGCTGATGGAGCCAGCTTAGAAAGAACAAGGCCGCACTGTGCGCGAGCAACTTTTATTACTAAAGCACTTGAGGCGGGATGCGACCTACAACATGTGCAACAGACTGCTGGGCATAATGATCCGAGGACGACTATGAGCTACAATCACAATCAGGTGCAGTATAAGGATTCGGCGAGTTTTAGAGTAAGTTTTGGTTAGGAGAAATTATAAAGAATCTTAGCTCACATTTGGCCTAGAAAGGAATTTGACACGGAGTTTTGTACGCTCCCAATTATTTCTGTTGTCATGGAATTGATGAGTGGATTAATTTATATGAACAGCTTACATGTACATATGATCTTGTCAAAATCATTTCTTGAAGGGGGCGCTCTCCTTACAACATGATTTTTGGCAAAGCTCATTTTCCTTTTGATGCTTT
>CAMBXE010000060.1 GCA_945871805.1 Rhizobium sp. Q54
TGGTGCTACATTCCACATTTTATTCACTCACCTTTTTATGTTTACGCTTACGCATTTGGTGATTGCTTGGTCAATTCACTTTATGGAATTTACAAGTCGGGAAAGATAAAAAACTTCGAAGAGAAATATTTGGCAATGCTCTCTGCGGGGGGATCGAAGTATCACAAAGAAATGCTTGAGCCTTTTGGTTTGTCGATTGCTGATGCGAAATTTTGGCAGGCTGGGCTTGATGTAATTAGTGGCTACATCGACCAACTTGAGTAAGTAAATAATTTTCTACCCCATCTAATGACATTTTCTATGCAGAGTCGCCTCAGCTGGTCAAGAAAATTTCCAACAAGAGTTAGGAAAGGACGCAATAGGTGTTAGGTTTGTTTTGCGTAGAAACGGAAGTCGCTTGAGTATTTTTAGGAGAGCTCGCTGGTTTTGCTGTTGATGTTTCTGCTGCGATTTCCGCCCTTAACGCTTGATTTTTTTCTAAAGTGGCCTCTTTGGTAATCTCTCCGAAGGTTTTGTAAGTATCTCTTATCTCTGAACGCGCAATTTCGGATTTTTCCAGATTAGTTTCGCCGTATGCTTGCAAAATTGCGTTAATTAGGTCTTTATTTTTAGGGCCAAAAAATTCTTCAAATCGATTTTTTCCCGGCGCTAATTTATTGGCATTAAGGTTATTTTGCGCAAAGAAATCAGATGGCTGTCGAGGCCAAATAATACAAACTCTATCAGTTCCTTTGATTTTAATTCAGTCTGTCCGCTTTCTAAAATAATGCGGATGCTCGATCTCTCTGATAAATCTTTTGACCGACCCTCTTCAGTCATTTCCTTCATTGTCGTGAATTGTCCTTGTTCAGCAACGCCCTGAAAAGGATCTTTGCCAGATTTATCTTTGAGGCCCAAATTAAATCCGAGTTCAGCCAAGCATTTAAGTAATGCGTGGTTTCTGCAGTTTACAGTAGCGGCTAATAAGCCTTGTTGAGTTTCTGGTGACATGGTGTTGACCCCCTCAATAACGACAGCTCTAATTCTGACATGCTCTAATAGAGCTCGACATATTTCATCATCAGCTGATTTGAAAGCAAGTAGGCTAATAGTATTTTCGATAAAATCATTATCCTCTGCGCTTGTCGGATCATAAGATTCTAAATGAGGGATTTTGCTGAAACCTTGGGGAAAAAACGAAAGTGCCTCATCTATTACGGAAAAAGAATCACAATCCTTCGCTAATGACGATAGTGGCATAGATAAATTTTATACAAAGACGGAATTTCTTGAGAAATCCTTAGGAAGTTTTTTTCTAATGACAGATCTGGGCTTAACCCAGATCTGTCATTAGAAGGGTTGATAGTTAGTTAATGAGTGATCGCGATATTATATTTTTTACCGAGGTAATCTTCGATTTCTTTGCGACTGTTAACTCTCATTGGACCTGAGAAGAAAATAAATTCAGACATGTCTACATCATGATTTTCATCGAAAGTAAAGTGACGCCCTATCTTAAGAGGATCAAGACTCATTGCCATGCCATTATCCACCTTACTCGGAACTCCTCCGGGATAAGTTGAATTGCCGTTCACGTAAAGCGTAAAATTTCTTCCGTAATCTCTTTGCAGGGTAAGAACATAATCTCTTCCTGGCGATAAGTTGTATCCACTATCCCAGCTAGCACCGCCAATACTAGGAAAATCTAGGGTAGTAGATCGGATGACAGAAAATAAAGATCCATCTGCAGCAACATGAAATCCAAATAATTGCCTACCCGAGACAAAAACCCTGTCTATAAAAGCTCCCGCACCACTGCGGTAGCGCATCACCAAGAACAATGTCATGCTGTCATTTGGTGTGTTTTGCCTCCGCTGATCCACAACTAAATATCGGTAAGCACTCGCGCCATTATTAGTAAATCGCAAAGTAGGGAGGCGATTAATGCCATTTTCAATGTAGGTTGGGCCACTGGTATTTCCGCTAGTTCCACCCGCAGCAACATTGTAAGTAATCTGAGTGCTATCCGTTTTCTGCCCAGCTTTCGCATTCAATTTTATTGAGGCCTGTGGATTAACGTCATTCCATTGAGCAATCACGGCGCCTTCAGTTTCATCGGAAGTCGAAAAACTTTCATCTAAACTAGTTTCGTACCAAAGAACTAAGCCATCTATACTAGAAACTCTTGAGGTTTTGGTGAGTTTTTGTGCCGTTGTTATTCTGTAATCAGCTAACAAATCTAAACCTTGAGAGACTGCGGCAATGAGAATTCCGATGATCAAAATAACGATCGACAATTCCACTAAAGAGAAGGCCTTCGAATGAGAAGAGGAAATTTTCATAATTCTAAAAATAACAAATTGGATCACTCACATTGGCAGCGGAAAAGCCAGCGAGACGTAATCGGCAGGACTCACATTTTCCACAAGCAAAAATCTTTTCTTCTCTCGTGATTGGATCGTAACAGGAATGAGTTTTTGAATAATCGATTCCAAGCTGAGTGCCGGCTTCGATGATTTCTTTCTTACTCATTTTAATCAGTGGCGCGTGAATTTTAAATTTACCCTTCCCTTCAACTCCAACAGCTGTCGCGAGATTTGCTAATTTCTCAAAAGCCCGAATAAAATCCGGACGACAATCGGGATATCCACTGTAATCAACCGCATTCACGCCAACAAAAATATCGAAAGCGCCAACCACTTCTGCATAAGCAAGCGCGTAAGAAAGAAAGATGGTGTTGCGTGCGGGGACGTAGGTGATGGGAATGGTCGCAAGCTGTAAGTCGTAAGTTGTAAGTTGTTTTGGAACGGCTAGATCAGCAGTTAAAGCCGATCCGCCAAAAATTCTTAAATCAATTTGAGCGATTTTATGCTCAGCGACGCCATTTTGTACGGCGATTTTTTTTGCAGATTCGAGTTCTATTTTGTGACGCTGGCCATAATCAAAGCTCAAAGCATAAATTTCGCATCCGGATTTTTTGGCAATTGCCAAAACTGTTGCAGAGTCAAGTCCACCACTAAGAAGAACGATCGCTTTCATTTAATTAATTTTGATTAATTAGAACATTTAACATTTGAAACTTTCATTGCTGTTGATGTTAAATGCCAAAAATAATTCGGGTGGTTAGCTCAGTTGGTTAGAGCGCTACGTTGACATCGTAGAGGTCGGAAGTTCGAGTCTTCTATCACCCACCAATTCACAGGTAGAAATGAGTAAAGAATCATCGGGCACTGCCGCCTTGATAGCCCCAGAAATTGCTGCAGCGGTTCAGAAAATCGTAGAAGAAAATTCAGATCAAATTGAATTCAATCCAGCAGAAGCAAAAGAAGGCTTTGAAAAAATAACTAAAGCACTAGGCGCAGAAAATAAAATTGATGAAGCAGGACTTGCCGAGATTCGCAAAATAGGAAATGAATCCGAAGATTCTGGATTAAAGGTTTTTGCCAAAGCCGTCGCGAATGTTCTGGAGCTAAATGAAACTGTTCTCTCAGATAAATCACCAATACTTAATTCTTTAAAAGAAAATTTTAACTTTCTTGGAGAAGAAAAAGATCCAAAAACATCTAATGTGGAAATTTCTGCACTAATCCTTGATGCAGTAAGGCAAACAACTTCATCACACAAAGAAAAAGAAGGCGTGGTTGATGCAATTAATTCTGGTTTTAAGGAGGTTTTTTCAGGCCTTTCTGAAGAAGTAACAAAAGAGATTTCAGCCGAGAAAGATCAAACTCTCTCATCGCCACCCAACGAAGAGGAAGGCAAATTATCTCCGGAAAAAAGACGGGAGATCGAAGATCAAAACAGAGATTTTTGGAATAGCGCAATGGCAATTATGCCCGATGCCGCTAAGGCGGCAACGGCTCTCACTTTAGCCCTAGCCATTCCTCCTCCGATTGGCATAATTCTTGCGCTTGGGTTTCTTGCTTACACTTGGAATATGGGGCACGAACCTGGGGAAAAGAAGCCAGATATTTATAACGATCCCGAAGTGCAATCTTACGCCGATGCTTGGAAAGAATTTGTGAAGCCGGAGCTGCAGCAAGCAAT
>CAMBXE010000061.1 GCA_945871805.1 Rhizobium sp. Q54
GCCTTCTCTTCGGCGCGCTTCTCGACGATCTTTCTTAAAGATCGTCCGTGTGGAACAATGGCGTAATGCAACTCACAATTCATTGCCGCCGCTAGTTGTCTTAAAGATTTTAAAGTGATGCTTTCGTCAATCTCATTTTTTTCTAGCCTCGAAACACTGGGTTGCGAAATTCCTAATTTTTTTGCTGGAAAAGCCAAAGGCATAGAAAGAGTCTCTCTGATTGTTTTGATCCAACCAGATTTTGGTTTTGGCTCAAAACGCATTTTTTCAAATCGACTGTCGAGACTTGTTAGTTGAAGTTGTTTTAATCGCTTGGTCATTGTTGTAATATAATCTAATTAAAATTCTCATATTATTAGAGTATAATCTAATTTTACAAGTTATTTATAAGAGTAAAAGCTACAAAATTAGAAATTTATCCACCTTCTCTTTCAAAAATTTTTCTAAAAATTTCGTTGTAAAAATGATCTTTTTAGAAAGACTTAAATCCGTCGGGGGTGTACCAGAATACAAAACCTTCACAGGGAATATGAGTGCACAAGCCGGGTTTGCTTGGTGGTGGTCCCCGACATTCAGCTAATAAGTTTGCCCTCGAAACTCACTCACCTTGTAAAGCGTCAGCCAAAATCCCTGAATCAAATAGCCCGCATGATAAGATTGGCCACTTTTATCATCTTGATAAATTTTTGTCGCATTAGTGGCAGAAAATATTTCAAGAAGCTCTTTTCTTGGATGTTTAGTTTGAAGGAGATGTTTTTGATTAAATTGGTCGATTGCTAAAAACATCTACTCGCCCTCCTTTGGAAAAGATCCTTCCAAAAATCCAGCCCAAAATCCAGCTTTTAGAATTTTATTTGCAGCGTCAAAAGCACGTTTGAAATTATCCTCTTCGATGTCATTTCTTTTAATCCAGTTTGAAATATAGCCTCTGGAATATTCCAAATGGTCAAACTTACCAAGTGAGCAACAAACCAAATAAGCCGTTGTTTCTGCTTCAAATTCCTTGATTGAAGAATCAAGTTCAGCGCCATCAATAATTTGAGAGCTTTCTTTGTGAAGTAGGCAATGGGCGATTTCGTGAATGGTTGTTTTGTAGGGCGCAAAAGCTAATGGGTTGATTGCGATGATGTTCTTGCTTGGGATTGCATAGCCTTGGCAATTGCCATTAATGCTGCGGAACTTCTCTTGAGTAATTCCAAAATCTTCGAGAGCTTTTTTAACGTCAAAATTTGGTAATTCTTCCGGTTCAAATTCTTCTCCTTCAGTCTGTGACAAAGCGAACCAGTGTCTTTTCATGAGAAAATTAGCTGAGCAAAAAAGTTTACTTGTATTGTCAACCTCACCTTCCTTCTTGTTTTTGCTCTCATCATCTTTCTTCTTTTTGCTCGCAACCGGCAAAAACAAAGAAATTCCCCTGCCTCCTTTCTTAACTTGTCGGCCTAAATCCTGCCATCCTTTGTAAGTATTGATCGGTTCAAGATTGAGCAATTGGCTTTCGGCAAGGATTCTGTTTCTTGGGCTATAATTCCGAAACAACCTGTAGGCTTCGTGTATCTTACTTGGCTTGTCGTAAATCTCTGAAAGATATTCTTTAAAACTGATTTTGATTTGATTGCTCATTGTCTGACTCTCCGTTCTTTTGTTAGGTAGGGGTTAAAAGCAAAGCGCTAAAAGCGCCTTGTCTTAAACCCTGCCTAGCGGCGAGCGTCGGGAGGAGTGAGCTAGAACGAAACGAAGTGGAGAGAAGCGAGCGGATGGACGTTTTTCTTAGTCAAGGTGGAGAAAATCCGAGACTCGGTTTCTTCGTTCTTAGGAAATCTTGGCCATAAATTTTCTTCGACTAAAATAAAGAATTAAAAATTTGTGGCCTAGATTTACTTGGAATGAAGAAAGTGGTGCGGTCGCAGGATTTTACTACCTTGACTAAGAAGAAACGGCTGACGCCTGAACAAACAGCTCGTTTTCTGTTTTCTAGAAAACTCTCCTTAGACTTAAATCGGTACGATTTCCGACTTTTTAAAAAAACCTAATAACCCTGCTGGCGAAGCCAGCGCCTGTATCAGAGCAAGTAGTAAAAAACTAGGATTGCCTCTAAGAGAGGAAGGAGGCGACCACCCCCCACTCTCTTGCTTAAACTCTAACTAACCTCCCAAGCAGCTTTCTCATATTCAAGGTCAGAATATTTCATTTTTCTGAACAAAACATTTTTCAAAAGGGTTTGAACTTTGTGAGATTCAGATGCGTAGTAATCAGGATGTTCACAAGACTGGTAGTTTAGGCAGTCCAGAGCCTTTATGGCTTGGATTAGGCTCACAGACTTAACTTTATGTGAATATTTAGGGGACTTTGCATCATCACTGTAGCGATAATTTACAGATTTGAAATTCTCATCCCAAAGAATTTGGCCAATCAGATTTAGATTACCCCCGTACTTACTGAATTCTTCTTGGATATTAGGACATTTCTCTTGGTAAAGAACTGTGACAATGGCGTCAATGTGAGTTTTGTTAACGATAAAAGCTGACATAAATTTTCCTCCTTTTGGTAACGGTTAGTAAACAAAGCGCCTACGCGCTGTTGCTTATAACCGGCTGCCAAGCGGCGAGCGTCGGGAGAAATGAGGAGTAGCAAAGCGAATCCGAATGGATGGACATTTTTCAAAGTCACCGGAGATCAGTTTTTTATTGGAGCTTTAGCGGAGATAAAAAAGTTATCGGAGGGAAAGGTGGAAAAACACCGAGGCACGGTTCTTTAATGACTGGCAAATCTTAGTTGTAAATTTTCTTCGACCAAAAAATAAAGAGCTTAAAATTTGTAATTTAGATTTGGCTGGAATGAAAGAATGGTGCGGCCGCAGGGGTTTTCTACCTTGACTTTAGAACAAATGGCCGACGCCCCAACCCACGGACTGGTTTTTCTTTTTCTAGAAAAACTCTGCTTAGAACCGGTCAATTTTCGACTGAAAAAATAAAGAAGCGAAATTGACTCCGCATTTCTGGCACGAAAAATTCAGGAGTATTGGGGGACCGTGATAGAATTTAGAGAATTTAATCTAACCCTAAATTTAGCATCTTTGCCATTTTCTTCTTTTGGGTCTTAGAATAATTTCGCTTTCTTACCCCATAAAAGAGCTAAAACACTGATTGTGGACGACATAATTAGGTAACCAACAATCACCCAATGATTATCGGATATTTTAATAAACCATGTAAGCACCAGCGGAGCAAGTCCCCCAAAAATAGCCGAAACCATGTTGAATGAAAAGGCAGTGCCGATCGCCCGAACTTTTGCGGGGAAAATTTGCAGGATTATTGAGGGGATTGAGCCTTGGTAAAGAGTGATTAGAAAAATAAAAATTAGGCAGCCGACTAAGGTCGAGTAAAAATCTGGACTAAATATCAAAGTGAAAACTGGAAATAGCAGTGCGGTAAAAGTGAGGATCGCGCAAAGTAAAACTTTGTAAATTCCGAAGCGATCTGAAAGCCAGCCGGATATTGGTGCGAAACAACCAAAAGCTACTGTGCAAATTAGGTAAATAATCGAAACTTGGAGCTGGGTGTAATGTGAAATTTTTACTAAGAAGGTGGCGAGGAAGGCGAAGAAAATGTAGAAGGGAATGCTGATTGAAAC
>CAMBXE010000062.1 GCA_945871805.1 Rhizobium sp. Q54
GCGAAGGTGGTGGGGTTTTCGCTGAAAGCTGACAAAGAAAGTTTGTTTAATTCAGCGGAAGTTGCGACGGGGCTAGAAGAATCAATAATCGGTGACATTAGAAATTTTGACGAAATCGCGGCGGCGGTAAAAAATTTTCAGCCGGAAATTATTTTGCATTTAGCGGCGCAGCCTTTGGTTCGCGACTCTTATTTTGATCCGAGAAAAACTTACGAAACTAATGTAATCGGCACGCTCAATGTTTTTGAAGCGGCGCGCAAAGCGGGTTCGGTGAGGGTGATCACAAATATTACCACCGATAAATGCTACGAAAATCGCGAGACTGATTACGCCTACCAAGAAGAAGACTCGCTAGGCGGCTACGATCCTTACTCGTCGAGCAAGGCTTGTGCAGAAATTTTAACTTCTTCTTACCGCCGTTCATTTTTTCAAAAAGAAGGAATCCAGCTCGCCTCAGCTCGCGCAGGCAATGTGATTGGCGGCGGTGATTTTTCTGTTGATCGAATTATTCCTGATATTTTTCGTGCAATTCGCGCCGGAGAAAAAGTTAAATTGCGCTCACCAAATTCAATCAGACCTTGGCAGCACGTGCTTGAGCCGCTTTACGGATATTTGCTTTTGACGCAAAATCTTTACGAAAAAGGCGAAGATTTTGCTAAGGCTTACAATTTTGGCCCTAATAAAGATGCGGAGCAAAATGTTGAAATTCTGACTAAAACTTTCATCGATAAAATTGGCATCGGAGCCTATGAAATCGCTGCCGACGCCACTCTGCATGAAGCGGGAATTTTGAAATTAAACCATTCTCGCGCCACAAAAGAACTTAACTGGCAGCCAAAATTATCTTTTGAAGAAACGCTTGAATGGACTGCGGAATGGTACAGAAATTACTTAGAGAAAAAAGTGAGCGCGCGCGAATTTACGCTCAGTCAAATTCAAAATTTTATTAAATGATCCGCCAACTAAAAAGAATCTCCGAGGCCTACAATCTCAACATCAAGGGAGTAATACATATCGGCGCTTACGACGGCAGCGAATATCACATCTACAAAAAACTTGGCATTAGAAGTATGATTTTTTTTGAGCCTTGTCGCGCTAATTTTGAGCGGCTGCAAAAGAAATTAGGCAACAAAACCAAGCAATCTTTTTTGAGAAAAATTTTTGGAACTGAAAAAGAAGTTTTGCTCGTCAAAAAAGCTCTCGGCAACGAAGAGAAAAAAATCTTGATGAATATTGAAACCGGTAATGATGGCGCGTCTAACTCTATCCTTGCTCCCAAGCTGCATCTTGAGCAATATCCGGATATTAAATTTGATCAAAAAGAAGAAGTAGAAATGATCAGACTCGATGATTTTTTCCGCGGCCAAAAAAATGATTACAACTTTTTAGCAATCGACGTTCAGGGCTACGAACTCGAAGTTTTAAAAGGCGCGAAGGAAGTTTTAAAAAATATCGACGCGATTATTTCCGAGGTGAATAACAAAGAAACTTACACCAATTGTGTCTTGATTGACGAGCTTGATAAATTTTTATTAGAGCAAGATTTTGTTAGGCAGGAAGTGATGTGGAATAGCGTCGGCTTCTGGGGCGACGCGCTTTACGTAAGAAATAATTCCTAACTTTTCATCATGGAAAATTGCCTCATCTGTAAGTCTAAAAATACTCAAACATATCCGGCTAAAGTTGCGGAATTTGTGCGGGATAGAATAGGGATGGAGGATGATCGGGCGATCGGTTTTGTTAGGTGTCTGGACTGCAACTTTATGTTTTTTGATTACCGGATGAGTGATCAAGAAATGGCAGATCTTTACCATGATTATCGCGGTAAAGAATATCAGCAGTGCCGAGTCAAACATGAAGAATTTTATACCGAGGAATTCAATGAGTCTTTGGGTAAAGATGAAGGTGAAATTGAAACTAGAAAAAGAAATCTCTTACTGGCTTTTAAGAAGGCCAAAATTGATTTGGTGAAGATAAAATCCGTTCTCGATTACGGCGGAGATAAGGGGCAGCACCTCAATATTGAGCCTTTCGAAGGTAAAGAAAAATACTTGTTTGAGGTTACTGATCTTCCTCTTGCGCCGGGGGTTCGAAGAGTAAAAGAATTAAAGTCAGAAAGTTTTGATTTAGTGATTTCACAGCATGTTCTCGAGCACGTTCCTGACCCGCAAAAAATTATGAAAGAGATGTCCTCTTCATTGAAGAGTGGTGGCTATTTTTATTTCGAACTTCCTTTCGATAATCCGATCAGAAATTACGATTTTATCAGAAAAATAAAATTCAGATTTTTTAAAGAGAGATTCATCAAAGGGCGCGCGGCGAAAAATAGGCATTTTGGCATGCATGAGCACATCAATTTTTTTAATAAAAATTCGATTGAGACTCTGTGTAAAAATAACGGACTTAAGCCGGTATTTTTTGGCAGGGTAAAATCGGAATTTTGTGATTTGATTTTCGGTTTGGCTAAAAAATGAAATATTACAAAAACCTCCTAACCATTGGTATTCCTGCTTACAACGAGGCTAAATATTTACGCAAAACTCTTGAATCATGTGTCGAGCAAGCGGGTTGCGTGATTATTTCTGACAATGCTTCGACTGATGAAACGCAGCAAATCTGCGAAGAATTCGCGCAGAAATATTCGAACATAAAATACATCCGTCAGGAAAAAAATATTGGTGGTAGTGATAATTTTATTACCTGCCTTGAGGCGGCGCAGACGAAGTATTTTATGTGGTTTGGTGGGCATGATTATCTCGATGCGGACTACACGAAGCACATGCTTCACACCTTAGAAAATTCTGATGCTGTTGGATGCTGGCCAGCTTCGCGCGCGGTTGACAATGATGGTAATGAAATCGGTATTTTTGATTGCTGGTTTGCGGATCGCCTAACTAGCGATATTCCCGCGCAGCGTGTCTACACCTTGATCGCCCACCTTCACGAATGTGTTGGGTTGTTTGGAATTTACAAAACTGAAATTGCAAAATTAGTGCAGCGTAATGGTGCTTACATCATTGGCGGAGATCATGTTTATCTTTGCGAAATGGCTAAGCAGGGGCGGATAATTTATTGCCCGCGCTCTGTCTACAATTGGCGCCAAACCAAGTTAGATTTTAACGACGAAGAGCATCGCAAAGCTTGGGAAAAAAGTTTAGGTAATGCAGAAAATGTCACCAAAAATTCTCGCAAGGAAATGCGTGACAGACAGCTGGAAATTCTAAAATCAACCAAGTTGCACGGCGGATTGCCGGGCTTAATTACCAAGATGAAGTTGGTTTGTAAGGCGAAGAAAAAACTCAAAAAAAGATTCGGAGACAATTAATGATCAAAGTAAAAATCAGCTGCGGCGCATCAAGTCTTGCGGCGCCAGACCATTCCAATCCGCTGATTAATAAATTCCTGCCGAACCGCGGAAATACTTGGAAGAATTGCGAATTTTATTTTAACGACGCGGCGATTACCGAAGCGGATTATTGGGTAATTATTGGCGAAAGTTTTCCTAACGAAACTTGTCTTTGTCCAAAAGAGAATGTGATTTTCATGGCTTGTGAGCCGCCGCAAA
>CAMBXE010000063.1 GCA_945871805.1 Rhizobium sp. Q54
GTTAATATCGAAGCAGGAACCTTCCCTGGTTTCGACTCCGCTCAACCGACGGGTTTAGTTTGCGGAATCTCCCTCGCCAACAACACCAACACCTCCGAGCTAATTTCTAAACTCGAAGAAAAAATCCTCGAACTAATTCCAGCGCAAAATTCTCCGCTAATCACCCAAGAGCGTTACCGCGTCGCTCTCTTGGAATGTGTCAAAAACCTACAAAACTTTTCGCTGCAAAAAAATATCGAACTAGCCGCCGAAGACTTGCGTCTCACCGCGCGCGAGATCGGAAAAATAATTGGCGATGTTGGCGTCGAAAACATTCTCGACGCCATCTTCTCGCGTTTTTGTATTGGCAAATAAAGGCTCCTGCCTAGAACGCCGCGAATCTCTGTTTTAATTTTAACCGCCCGTAAATCGTGACATTCGTGAACATGCCGTCAGTCGGCACGATGACACTCGATGCAGCAAGCCTCATTAGCGGCAATCCCATTTTGGTGAAGGAGCTCGCTGGCCACGCCTTGGCGCATGTTTTATACAGTCAAATTCGTCGTATTACTCACCGTCGCGGACTAACTCGCAGCAAGATGCGCAAACTCGTTAACAGAAAACGCCGCAGATTCACCGACAACATCATCATGTTTCACAAACGCCTGCACGACAAGAATCGCCAGGTCATTATTAGCAATGCGCGCAGCCGGGCTTTGGCGCGACGCGATAAAGCTAAAAAAGAATCGCCGTCACTTGAGCGCGGGAGAAATGACGACGTGAAGATGAGATGCGCCTCAACCAGCTTGAAAGAGAGAGGTGAAAAACTGCGTGGTCACGTTGATGCAAGAAGGATGCGCGCTAGAAGTAGATGGCTCAGTGTGATGTCTAATGGCTAAAAATACTTACCAATTCGGAATTCTGGCGGAAAAAATCGCGATGATTTTTCTGCGACTTAAGGGCTACAAAATCCTTGCTTGGCGTTACAAAAATCATTTCGGCGAAATCGACATTGTCGCTAAAAAATCACGAGTAATTATTTTTATTGAGGTGAAGGCGCGCAGGTCGCAAGCATCTGTTGAAGAGATTCTAAGGCCGCAGCAACTTAAACGAATTAAGCGCTCGGCCGAATTATTCGTCGCTAAAAATCTGCAATTTCAAAATCATGATTTACGTTTTGACTTCATTGAAGTCGGGAAAAATCCCTGGGGATTTTTATGGCCAAAACATCAAAAAAATTTCTGGGAATGACAGTTACGACAAGAGACACGCAAGTAGGGAAGAAGAAAAAACAGGAAGCGAAAGTGGGGAAGAAGAAAAAACTTTCTTCGGCTTTGCGGGCGAATTTGTTGCGGAGAAAAAAACCTTAAGTTCGTCATTGCGAGCGTAGCGCGGCAATCCATTTGTGACCGTGAGTGGATTGCCGCGCTGTGCTCGCAATGACGAACTCAAGTGAGAGGACGCTGCTCACAGCAAAAACTTCACCCCCGCAAAAATCGTCATTAGGGCGATCCCTTTGGGATCAAGGATGACGGACACATTCGGCGGAGAAACTTGTTGCGATTAAGAGTGCGGTTAGCGTAAAAAATATCTAGTTTAAGCAGCAAAGAGTAAGCTCAATTAATGAAAAAAAATTTCCTATTTCTAGTCCTTTTTTGCGCTGTTTTTTCCGAAAAGGTTTGGGCGCAAACCTACGGCAATCAAGGCATTCTAAATGATATTATTGCTTCGGATGCAAAAAATCCTTTGTTGAATATCGAGCCAAAAATCACCAATCGCATTGTCGCCGAAACGCAATTTGACGATAATTATCGCACCACCAGCAAGCGCGACGAATATAAAGATCTAACTGGAAAAATCCGTTTTTACACCAATCTACATCTTAATAAAAAACTTTGGCTCAGTAGTTATCTTGCCGTGGAAAGGCTTGATAATTCTGCCACCGTGCATGACGGCGCTAATCGTTATTTCGAAAATACTGGAGCATATTTTCAAGAATTAGCCCTTAATCTTAATGAAGAAAAATACTCGCTCGTCGCCGGAAAATTCAATCTTAACTTCGGCACCGCTTGGCGCTGGGATCGCGGCTTGTGGAGCTACAATATTGCCAACGATTACAAACAAACCGAAAAGCTTGGGTTTAGCGGCGTTTATCGCTTGGGTAATGCTAAGAATACTGGGTTGTATAATTTTACTTTTGCCGCCTTCACTAACGATCGAAAAAATCTCGATAATTCAGTTTTAGTTAATCGAGACTCTGCCCACAAATCTGATGGCAGGCCCGGAGATACGCGCTCTTTATCCTCTTACAATTTTGGCTTAAATATCGATTTTGATTTCGGTAAGCAGGAAAAATTATCCTACAATTTTTCTTACCTAAATTTAGCGGTGAATTCTAGAGCGAGTTCAGTAATACCGTCGAAACTTGCTGATCAAAAAGGCTTGGTCGCTGGCATGAATTACAAATATCCTTGGAAGGAAAATTTGGCTTTCGATTTATTGCTTGAATATGTGCAAATGAAAAATGTCGGCGGAAATTCTGAGATCAGCGAAAGATACCTTACCGGAAACGTGATCACGAAATTTTATCGAAACTGGAATGTTCTGATCGGCCACACTAGCAAAAATCAGGCATTAACTAGTCAAAATCTTAGCGAAATTTCTTTTGGTTATGATTTTAACAAAACGAAAATCTTTGATCGGATCACTTTACAAACCGGCGTAAAACACATGATCATCAATGACGGCATTACTCCACAAACCAGAAATGCTTGGGGCGTGATGGCGCGTTATTACAAGTATTTCTAAAGTTCGATCTTTTCGCCGTTTGAGAGAAGTCGAAACCAAGAAAAGATTGGCGCCGAACTTATCTAGGTTTCGACTTCGCTCAACCGGCGAAAGTTTTACAAATCACCACCAAACAACATGATTGAGTTACAAAAAATTCTCGATGTAACTTCCTGTCATTCTTTAAAAAATTTAATCAAAATATTTTGATGCGGCTAGGCAGTCCCCGCCCCAAATCGTTGCGCCCCTTACTCTCGTGGCTACTCTGCTTTTTTCTTGTTGTCTCCGCTATTCTTGCCCCTTACGAGTCAGCTAGTGCGGCTTATGATGGCGCGCGTAACAATAGGTTTGATGCCAGCAGCGGCACCTGCGACACCACCGATAGTCACAAATATCTCAATTATAATCCGACCGGCACTAATCTCGATTTTAATATTGAGCTAACCAACACAACTTGCATCGCCTTCATTGCCGCCACTGGAACTGCATTGTGGCTTGCCAACAAGGCCGCCACCGCGATCTGTCAAGCTGCCGTGTATCCGCCAAATACTGTGGCAGCTACTCCGAACACA